>NZ_CACZDK010000038.1:0-8634 GCF_902779965.1 Fibrobacter succinogenes
AAGGGCTTCAAGCTCGGATTGTATATCAGCAATCTGCGATTCAGAAAGACCCTTGGCTCGCAGAACGGCTTCTGTATCGACTTTATTTTCTGCACGTTCTTGTTCTCGTCCTTTTGCTTCTGCTTTGAGCCAAATTTCGGCTTCGATAGCTTCATCAGCGTGTTTGTCGAACATATGTTCCTCCAAGGCTTTAAGCAGTTCAGGGCTTATGCGGCTTACGCGCAAACGGTTGAGCGCGTCCCTAAAGATCGGGTCCTTCGATTCGGGAACTTCAAGTGGCCCTTGAGACAAGAGTTTCAGCCAGTAGTCCTCGCGCGAACTGACGCTCTTGCGAATCCTCTTAAAGTTCGGTAAATCAACTACAATATATCTATTTTTACTGAAAATGGGAAGAGCCCGATGTGTTGAGTCGCTGTGGTGAACCTCGTCCTCGCTATAGACGGCCCAAGTATCCTTAAAAATATCCTTTGACTTGAGAATTTGGAAATTACAAAGCCAGATGGACACCGTTTCAGGAAGCTCATAGAAATGAACCTTACGCTCCTTTTCCTCCATCAATTTGAAATACGTTGACCTGTTATATTCGTACTTGCCACGCAATGTTTGGTAGGAATTGTAAAGTTGCAAGCGATCCAAAAAGAATGGATGACTCCGGTTTTGCATCTCAATATTAAAATAACGGTTATCCCTGGTGGTTACCCACACGTCTAGGCGCGCGGAGTCATCTTCCGGCATGAAAACGTCAATGGGCTTCTCGAACTCGTAATCGAGATCTATGATTTCATGGTCATGGTCAAGCCCAAGCAGGCAGTTGAGCATATCGCGTATGGTGTCCTTGTCATCCATCAGCACGCGAAACGTTTCACTATAATACGGAAGCAAGAACTGTTCGCCCTGCGCGTTCGTAACGATATAGTAGGCCTTCTTTTCTGAAGTCGTGTTGTTTTCGGTCATTTACAATTCCTTTAGAGGGTTGGTTATGATTTGCCCCCTATACTATTAACACGCTTCAGCAAGCCGTTTGGCTCATGAAAACTTTGTAGGACAATTGCAAACGACGTTACTTTTGTATATTGCGTTGCATGAAAAAGAAATTGTGTTTAGTTGTTATTTGGTTTGCTCTGATTGTTTGTTCGCTATTTTGCTCATCATGTACAGAATCGGTAAGATATATCGCGCTAAAGCGCAGCTCCCTAAATGCCGAAACATGGCTCGAAGTCGAAAAGAACGAAACCGTCAAAATTTGCGTTGACGCAAAAGTTCGTGCATGGGAAACCTCGCTGAATACAGAAATTCTAAACGATTCGTGTTTAAAATTTCAAGTTCCAGAACTTAACGGAATCAATACAATCAATATAAAGTTTCCAGATTCTGACAGCGCCTATAAAATTAATCTAGTCGTCGGCATGAAGTATTTGAACTTCAAAAATGAAGAAACTTTATATGGTAATGATGCTTACCAAATGATTCCATTTGAAGAAAAAATCGTATATGTTACGGGTTCCTATTTAGTTGATAAATATCCTGTGACTAATTGTGATTTTTTACAACTGTTATGGGATGAAATTCCTCTAAATTCTCCCCAAATAGATACCATGGAAAATGACTTTACAAAATTTTGGGTACAAAAAAAGGAATCAAGAAAAAATAACGAAAAATGTATTACCCATGATTCTGCAGCAAGTACAATTCCTTTATATTTGGCGATGAAATATGCCAATATTCGAAGTGTACGAGACGGTTTAAAACCGTATTATATCTTTTCAAACACTAGTAATAAATTTGTACAAATTGATCGCAAAGCAAGGTCTGTCAATCGTAACGGAGTTGAAGAAGTTCCCGAGCATCATTATTTTATCGTTTACCATGATTTCATAGAGCATGAAAATAACTTGATAGAAGTTTATGATAATTCGTCTTCTGATGGTTATCGGCTTCCTTATTATGACGAATGGGTTATGCTTGCTCGTGCAGGTGATAAAAAGAATAATGTGCCCTGGGGTAATTCAACTTCTTTTAACGAAATTTCTAAATATGCAAAATTTGAAGATAAGGTAAGTTGTTCTGATTTAAAGGATTTAGGTCTTTTACAAAAGATAATATCATTTTTTCATTGGTGCAAAAATGATTATGAATCAGGACCTGTTGGAAAACTCTTGCCTAATGGATTTGGCCTATATGATATGTTTGGATTAGTTGAAGAACAAGTTCTATTTGAAAAGCATAATTATTCAAGAGATAATTATAATGTTTTTTTTACCATTGAACCTAAAGAAGAAAAAAAGAGAAACCCATTAAGATGCATAGATGATTGCCCAGCTTGTTTAAAAGGTGGAATCCGTCGTTCAGACTTGGAAAGTATTAGTTACGATTACATTTCAAACGATTATTTTCCTAAATACGCTGGCGGTTTCCGCCTAGTCCGCAACATCGGCAATAATGCCAAATGGACAGAAGTCGAAACCGTTGATGAAAAGTAGCGATTAAACAAAAAATCTATTTTATTTACCATGAATAAAAAATATTTAATATCCGTTATTGTTTTTTTTGCAGTCTCTTTGTCAGTCTTTCTCGTTGCATGTTTTCTGAGCGTAAAAAAAGTCATTCTTAATAGAGAACAATTAAGTGCGGAAACCTGGCTCGAAGTCGAAAAGAACGAAACCGTCAAAATTTGCATGGATTCAAAAGTTCACACGTGGGAAACCTCGTTGGATAACGAAGTCTTAAACGATTCGTGCCTAAAAATTAAAATTCCGACGCTTATCGGTGTCTATCCAATTAATGTGCATTTTTCCGATACCGACAGCGCCTATAAAATCAATCTGGCCGTTGGCATGAAGTATCTTGATTTCAAAAATGAAGAAGTTCATTACGGATATGACTTACTTTTAAAAGCCGGATTGTCAAGAAAAAATGTATCAGTAACAGGGAAATATCTCGTAGATAAATATCCTGTGACCAACTGTGAAATTCTACATACGTTATGGGAAGACATTCCTTCATTTTCTACATCTTTAGATTCTTTAAACAATGATTTTATAAAAAGCTGGATGCTTAGAAAACACAATCATGATTTCGATGAAAAATGCAGTATTCATGATTCTGCAGCCACTTTATTTCCATTGTATTTAGCCATGAAATACGCCAATGCTCGCAGCGTTCGAGATAGTTTAAAACCTTATTATGTGTTTTCGGAAATTACAAGGAAGATAATCGAAATAAAACCAAAATCAGATAAATACAAACACATTAAACCCAAAATAAGACATGATCATACTCAAGATGGAGTCTCAATATGGCCGGACGAAAAACATAAATACACCATAGTTTATGATGATTTTATTGAACACGAAGAAAAAAATATTAATGTGATGGTAGATTCAACGTCGGACGGATACCGTCTCCCTTATTACGACGAATGGGAAATGTTGGCTCGTGGTGGGGATAAAAGTAAGCGTGTTCCTTGGGGCGATTCAGCTTCGTTTCATGAAGTATCAAAGTACGCAAAATTATGTATTGAAATAAAAGGTGATGCGTGGAAAAAAATAAATCTAATAGACATTCCATTTGTCCCATTTAATTTCTGTAGATGGGGAAGGTATAATGAATCGGGCCCTGTAGGCAAACTAAAACCTAATGGTTTTGGTCTTTACGACATGTTTGGTTTAGTTCAAGAACATGTTCTTTTGGAATTGCATAATGATGGGGATGACCCTAGCATCATGCTTCTTCGAGGTCCCTATACAGAATTTGGTCCAAGAACTCCTGAAACATGTGTTGGCCAATGTCCTTCTTGTTTGAAAGGCGGCAGTCTATATTCTGATTGGAAAACAATTGATTATAGTTACGTATCCATTGATGAATATCCCCGTTCAGGCGGTTTCCGTCTCATCCGCAACATCGGCAACAATGCCAAATGGACAGAAGTAAAATCTAAATGACAAATGAAGGACCAAGCTATCCCAGTCCACTTTTTGTATATTCAATTGTATGAAAATATTTTTGTTGTTCCTAACAATATGCTTTGCGCTTGCGAATGCCCAATTTTATTATGATAAGCATGGGGAATGTCGCGGTGCGTATAAGGATAGCTTGGACCACGCGACGCTTGTCAAATTTGCTGAAAAAATCCGTGGTCCGATTTTGGTAAAAAAGTCGGTTGAAGGTGTCAAGCCTACAAAGAGTTTAAAAAAGATTAAAAGAACTCTTAATGTAAGCCGCGATACTTTGGACAAAGAAAACTGGCTCGAAGTCGAAAAGAACGAAATTGTCAAAATTTGCGCTGACCAAAAAGTTCTTGCATGGGAAACATCTTTAAGTTCGAATATAAAAAACGATTCTTGTCTTGCAATTCAGGCACCAACACTTATAGGTGTTGAATCTATCAACATCTATTTTCCCGATGCCGACAGTTCTTTTAAACTCAATTTAGCCGTTGGCATGAAGTATTTGAATTTTAAAAACGAAGAGGTGTTATTAGGTTATAATAAATATGATTCATCTTTAGTTTTTGACAGTAGCTACGATTTGGAATTCGATCCAGAAAGACTCGTATCTGTTACAGGAACATATTTAGTTGATAAATATCCTGTAACAAATTGTGAATTTTTACAACTATTGCAGAAAGAGATTCCTGAAAAAAATACTTTTTCGAAGTCCCATTATAAAAGAAAGCTAGAAGAATGGATTATCAGAAAAAAAAGATGGAAAGAAAACGAAAAATGTATGGTTCACGACACTGCAGTTACAACAAGTTACCTATACCAATCAATGATGTACGCAAATGCCCGCAGCATTCGCGAAGGGTTAAAACCGTATTATGTTTTTTCTGAAACTGAAGCAGACGAGTCTGCTGTTTTGGGTGGCCGCCATTCAAAAGCTATTAGTTATATTATCGGTTATCACGATTTTACAGAACACGAAAAAAAGTTCATCACCGTCAAAGTAGACAGTTCGTCTGATGGCTATAGACTACTCTATTACGACGAATGGATGATGTTCGCACGAGGAGGAGACAAAAAAAACAAGGCTCCGTGGGGAGATTCATCAGCGACCTTTAAAGAAGCGTCAAAACATGCAAAGTTTAAATCTATGAACAGAGATTTTTTTCATTCAGAAAAGGAAATGGTGTTATCAGAGCCAGTCGGTCAACTACAGCCAAACGGATATGGTTTATACGATATATTTGGTCTAGTTAGCGAACAAGTTCTTCTTGAACATTCTCGTTGTTTAAACACACCTCTAGGATTTTTCTGTTTTAACTTTAATTTTCCGTATTGTTTAAAAGGCGGAACATACTACGTTACAGAAACTCGTTCAATTGATAATGGCAATATGCCTTATTGGAAGTATTTTAACTACGGCAGTTTTGAGTACGGCTATCCTGGAATAGCAGCCGGTTTCCGCCTAGTCCGCAACATCGGCAACAATGCCAAATGGAGCGAAGTCAAATCTAAATGACAAATGAAGAACCGAGCAATCCCGGTTCTCTTTTTTGTATATTCAATTGTATGAAAAATATTTTTTTGCTTCTAACGGTATGCTTTGCGCTTGCGAATGCTCAAGGTGTCCAACCAATTAAGAATTTGGGAAACATTCCAAAAGATAAAATCCAAAGGTCTTTTGATGTGAGCAGCAATTCATTGCGCAAGGAACTTTGGCTCGAAGTGGAGAAGAATGAAGTCGTCAAAGTTTGCATTGATAAAAAAGTTAAGGAATGGGAAACAAAATTAGACTCAAAAAAACTCAACGACTCATGCTTGGTATTTCAAGCACCATCTCTTGTTGGAAGCGACACCCTTAAAGTTCATTTTTCAAAAAGACCGCTTTCGCGGAATATATATCTGGCAATAGGAATGAAACATCTAAAATTCATACGAAAAAAAGTATTGCTTGGATATAGCCCAAAACCAGAGGAAGGAAATATTGCAAAAGCCCTATCTCTTGCACATTCAAAACAAGAAGACCCAGAGAGATTCGCTTTAATCACTGGAACATACCTTGTTGATAAGTATCCTGTAACAAATTGTGAAATAGCACATTTTATGAATGACAGTATGCCTGTAGATTTTTCATACAAGCATGAGTGGATAAAAGGTGTTCATGAAAGATGGTCAGATGTCTTCAGAGAACGTTTTTTTTACAAAGAATGCCCCGCTCATGACACTGCTGCAAATTCAATAATTTTATTGCAAGCAATGGCTTACGCTAATATGCGAAGTTTTCGTGAAGGTTTAAAACCTTATTATAGATTTTTTGAAACAAAAGAAAAAGGATCAAGCATTATATCCAAAGGTCAATACATTATTGGATATTTCGACTTTACAAAACGCAATAATCAATTCAATTTCATAAAGGTTGTTGCAGATTATTCGTCAAATGGGTACAGGCTGCCTTATTATGACGAATGGATGATTTTATCCCGTGGCGGAGACATGAAAAACGAGGCTCCTTTGGGTGATTCCTCCGTAGCCTTTAAGGATACTGAAAAATATGCAAAATTAAGCACTGCAAAAAATTTCAAATCGGAATCCGTAGGTCAATTACTTCCCAATGGCTATGGTCTATATGATATGTTCGGACTAGTATGGGAACATGTTCTTTTTGAAGAATCGAATCCTTTCCGTGTGCAGAAGAACAGTCCTTCTTGTTTAAAAGGCGGAGATAACGGCGTTCTTAAAAGAAAAGATGATGATAAATATCATACCACTACATATTGGAAAGAGCTAAATTACGGTTATTCTCAATTAAATATCAATAGTGACAAAAATGCCGGTTTCCGCCTCATCCGCAACATCGGCAATAACGCCAAGTGGACCGAAGTTAAGGATTAAGTATTTCTATGAAACTGATTTTTCTATTAATCGCCGCCTGCATTGCGTTTGCCTTGGCCGACAAAAAAGTTGATTTGACAACTGATTCTTTAAATCAAGAAATTTGGATCGAGGCTGAAAAAACTGAAACGATTAGAATTTTTGTTGGAACTGAATCGATTAACGTGTATTTACCAGAATCAGATAGTTCTCATCGTATTAATTTAGCCATAGGAATGAAGTATTTAAATTTTAATAACGAGGAAGTCTTGCTAGGATTCGACGATCAAAAAAAGAATTCCAGTAAAAAAAAGCCAATAAAATACTATGAATCGGGATTTCCCATTATTGAAGACATGTCGCAAATACAATTTGACGAATGGGAATATCACGGAGGAGGAGCTATTCCTCCTCGAAGAAAAGATTACAAAAGGCTTGTTTCTGTTTCTGGTTCTTATTTAATAGACAAATATCCTGTAACCAACTGCGAATTTATACAACAAATGTGGTATGATATACCAGACACAACAAGTTCTGCCTGGTATGAAACTATGGTTCATAGAAAAACAAACAGCTTACAAAACGGAATCTGTCCTGCAAATGATTCCGCTGCAAATTATATTTTCATATTCCAAGCAATGAGTTACGCAAATGCGCGTAGCATTCGCGATGGACTTAAGCCATATTACAAATTTACATTTAATGGAATTGATAAAGAAAAACTTATATCAAGGAAAGCCTCTCATAGTAAAGAAAGAATCTTATCAAAAAATCAATATATTATAGGTTATAGTGATTTTCGCAAAATAAACTATGACTATGTTCTTGTATCCATGGATAGTACTTCGGATGGGTATCGCCTTCCTTATTATAATGAGTGGATGATGTTTGCGCGTGGCGGAGATAAGAAAAATAGAGCACCTTGGGGAGATTCTGCAAACTATAAAGATGCTTTGAAATATGCAAGATTTGGAACCGGAAGTGAAAATAGGGAAGAAACCGAACCAGTCGGACAATTACAACCAAATGGTTATGGTCTATACGATATTTTTGGCTTGGTTTGGGAATTAGTATTACTTGAGGGTCCCGATTTTGGTTATACACTTCATCCATATTGTCGAAAAGGTGGTGACAATTATATCGGGACTCGCTGGGGGTATCCACGTTGGGAAAACATAACTTACGGTTTCTCCGAATATGCTACATCGGGCGGTTTCCGCCTAATCCGCAACATCGGCAATAACGCCAAATGGACCGAAGTCAAGTCTGACAAGAAATAACCTGTTCCTAAAATGAGATTATCAAAATGAGACCCCATATGAGGCCTCATTTTTTTTCATATACACATACTCTGCTACAGAAGATTCCCGCCTTCGCGGGAATGACGAAATGCAGATTTCGCCCTTGCGTGCTACACTCATGACACTATTGCGTACAATCAGCAAAAATGACAAAAAACCGTTCCCGGCATCCCGCAACAAGTGCGGGACAGGCTCCAGCCGGGAATACTTGATTGTTACTTGCGCGTTTCCATCACCAGTGACTGTTTCAGTTCAAGAATTTTACTTTCGGGAAGACGGGAGTACTTGACGATTTTTTCAACAGGCTCGTCATCGGCAAGCATGTCAAGAGCCTTTTCAACATTTCGGTTATCACGCCCCTGTTCACGTCCTTTGAGCCAAATTTCGGCTTCGATAGCTTCATCAGCGTATTTGTCGAACAAATGTTTTCACCTTTCTAAAAACTTTCACCGAATTGCAGTCCAATTCTGAGTAGCGAAACAGCCCCGCTTAGTGAAATTGCTACGCTGAAGCGGGGTGAA
>NZ_CACZDK010000038.1:8654-48638 GCF_902779965.1 Fibrobacter succinogenes
CACGTTCCTGTTTTCGACCTTGTTCAAGTCCCTGTTCACGTCCTTTGAGCCAAATTTCGGCTTCGATAGCTTCATCAGCGTGTTTATCGAACATATGTTCCTCCAAGGCTTTAAGCAGTTCAGGGCTTATGCGGCTTACGCGCAAACGGTTGAGGGCATCCCTAAAGATCGAGTCCTTCGATTCAGGAACTTCAAGCGGCCCCTGCGACAAGAGTTTCAGCCAGTAGTCCTCGCGTGAACCGATGCTCTTGCGAATCCTCTTAAAGTTCGGTAAATCAACTACAATATATCTATTTTTACTGAAAATGGGAAGAACCCGATGTGTTGAGTCGCTATGGTGAACCTCGTCCTCGCTATAGACGGCCCAAGTATCCTTAAAAATATCCTTTGACTTGAGAATTTGGAAATTACAAAGCCAGATGGATACCGTTTCGGGAAGTTCATAAAAATGAACCTTACGCTCCTTTTCGTCCATCAATTTAAAATACGTCGAGCGGTTATACTCGTACTTGCCTCGTAACGTTTGGTAGGAATTGTAGAGTTGGAGACGATCTAAAAAGAAGGGGTGGCTACGATTTTGCAACTCAATATTAAAATAACGGTTATCCTTGGTGGTTACCCACACGTCAAGTCGTGCGGAATCATCTTCTGGCATGAAAACGTTAATGGGCTTCTCGAACTCGTAATCGAGATCTATGATTTCGTGGTCGTTGTCTAGCCCAAGCAAACAATTGAGAATATCACGAATGGTGTCCTTGTCATCCATCAGCACGCGAAACGTTTCACTGTAATAAGGAAGCAAGAACTGTTCACCCTGCGCGTTCGTGACGATATAGTAGGCCCTCTTTTCTGATGTTGTATTATTTTCGGTCATTTACAATTCCTTTAGAGGGTTGGTTATGATTTGCCCCCTATACTATTAACACGCTTCAGCAAGCCGTTTGGCTCATGAAAACTTTGTAGCGTGGACAATGTCATTTGCCCCTCTTATTTGAAAGGAGGTGATGCTCATTCCGATTGGAGGTATATTTCCTACGATTACATCTCTTCCAATTATTATGATGGTTGTTCCTGCGGTTTCCGCCTCATCCGCAACATCGGCAACAATGCCAAATGGAAAGAAACCAAAAAGAACGACAAACAATAGCTTTAATAAAGAGAGCTTCGGGTCTCTTTTTTGTAGATTCTTTTATATGAACCGAATTGTCATTACGAAAACGATTCTGCTATTATTCGTCTCATGCTTTGCTTTTGTTAATGCGCGTCAGTATACTATTGAATCCCTGAAAAATCCAAGCACCAATCAACAAAACATAGCTCTGTTAAGTCAGGTACAAAAGACGATAGATGTGAATCGAAAATCCTTAAAGAAATTGCAATGGCTCGAAGTCGAGAAGAACGAAATAGTCAAAGTTTGCATAGACGGTAAAATCCCCGTATGGGAAACATCGATGAATGCGGCGATATACAGCGATTCCTGCATCGTATTCCAAGTACCGACGCTTATCGGCGTTGATTCGCTTAAAGCCTATTTCCGCAAAGACGGTAAATCACATAAGATTAATTTGGCAATCGGCTTGAAATACCTGAACTTCAAAAATAAACAAGTGCTGTTGGGCTATAACGAATTTACTAAGGATCAGTTGCAGAGATGGTTCAGACTCTTTGAAAACGAAGATCCAGAAAGGTTTGCGTCCGTTTCAGGTACATATTTAGTTGACAAGTATCCCATAACGAATTGTGAATTTACGCAGGTGATGTGGGATAGCATTCCCGAAAAATCCACCTATCAATACGACATACCAGTAAAAAAAGCACATAGAGAATATCTTGCCAGGAAAAAAGCCTCTGTACGTAACGATGGTTGCTCAGTTCACGATACTGCAGCAAGCAAGATAAACCTGTATCTGGCTATGAAATACGCTAATGCACGCAGTATTCGTGAAGGAATAAAGCCATATTACATTTTTTCCAAGACGGACCATAAAAAAGAGGCTATTCTAGAAAATAGCTATGTTATAAGGCGTTTGGCCTTTTCAGAAGAAAGCAAAGGTGAATTTATTCTAGTTTCAATAAATCCAACCTCAGACGGTTACAGGTTACCTTATTTGGACGAATGGACGTTGTTTGCTCGTGGAGGTGACAATAAAAAACGAGCCCCTTGGGGCGATTCTACGGCAACATTCGAAGAAGCCTCGAAGTATGCCAGATTTAATACAAAGCCCCCTCGCGATACAAACGGTTATTATTATGCAGAACCGGTAGGACAATTACTACCTAACGGCTATGGTTTATACGATATTTTCGGCCTTGTTAGAGAACGCGTCCTTTTAAGAAAACCTTTGTTCTTTAACGCTGGTTATGCATCGTGTTTTAAGGGAGGGGATTATGACGATTATTGGTATAAAATTCACAATGGAATTTATGAAATGGCGGAATCAGGAATGAATTCCGGTTTCCGCCTCATCCGCAACATCGGCAATAACGCCAAATGGAGCGAAGTCAAGGATTAAGTATTTCTATGAAACTGATTTTTCTATTAATCGCCGCCTGCTTTGCGTTTGCCTTGGCCGACAAAAAAGTTGATTTGACAACTGATTCTTTAAATCAAGAAATTTGGATCGAGGCTGAAAAAACTGAAACGATTAGAATTTGGAACTGAATCGATTAACGTGTATTTCCCAGATGCGGATAGTTCGCATAAAATCAATTTAGCAGTCGGGATGAAGTATCTCAATTTCAAAAACGAAGAAGTTCTTTTAGGATTTAATCGATACTCCGAAAAAGAATTACAGATGCTAGGGGTTTGCATTGCAGGGGAGCTCGGAGCAGTACCTTGTGGCCCCCAAAATGAAGATCCTGAAAGGCTTGTTTCCGTTACCGGAACGTACTTAGTAGATAAGTACCCCGTCACAAACTGCGAGTTTACACAATTGATGTGGGATAGTATTCCAGAAAAAGCAACATATGAATATTGGGATTTTCAAAAGCACCATAAAAAATGGTTGTCAAGAAAAAAACGCAGTATCCGAAATGAAAATTGTATAGCACATGACACCGCTGCTAATATGCTATCCGTACAGCAGGCCATGAAATACGCCAATGCCCGCAGTATTAAAGAAGGGCTTAAGCCATATTATCATTTTTCACCAATCGATGCCCAAAGCCCAGCAATTTTAGCCGATGGATATATAATAACCTATTGGGACTTTAAAGACTACGGAACGAGATTTTTTGATGGAGATGAATATTTCTACCCTAATCCATATATAAAGGTTACAGAAGATAAGACGTCCGATGGATATAGACTCCCTTATTACGACGAATGGATGATGTTCGCCCGAGGAGGGGACAAAAAAAAGAAAGCGCCTTGGGGAGACGTTACTGCAACTTTTGAAGAGGCTACAAAATATGCCAGATTTTCTGACTTCGTCAAAGAACAACACGAATATGAAGATACAGAACCAGTTGGTCAATTGTTGCCGAACGGATACGGTCTTTATGACATATTTGGCCTTGTTCAAGAAAATGTTTTATTAAAGAAATACCTTAGATACAACTTCAGCAATATTAGTTGCATGAAAGGAGGTGGTTATCAAGTTGTTACAGCCCCAAACATAAGTTTTAACAATATCTCTTATTGGAAAGATTTCGATTATGGGCATTACAAATCAGGAAGCTCACTCTTAGCCGGTTTCCGCTTAATCCGCAATATTGGCAATAACGCCAAGTGGACCGAAATTAAAACAGTTAGCAAAGAGTAGTGACCTGTTTCTAAGCTGCAAAATTCTATCTTATCTCCCGTGAATAAGAAATACATTATCCCTGTCGTTATTTTTTCGATTTTGTTGTTGCTCCCGTTTGGCGTGCAAACGGTTGCCGATTTGCGTGGCGAAAAGCGTTTCCAGCCGTTTGACATTTTCAAGGATGTGGTTTACACTCCGATTGTGCGCGAGAAAAAGGTCGCCGCGGTTGCGGACTCGCTGGATGTCAAGTGGCGTGCGGCGCGCGAGGCGATTGCTGCGGGTGCTGAGGTCGCTGATGCTTTGGAGCCTGTGACGTCTTCGCTTTCGGACTTGGAAGCGGCAGTGCTTTCGGTGAATACGTATGCTGAACTTGATACGGCTGAAGCTCGTTACAAGAGTCTCAAGTTGGCGGATACGCTGCTTTCGAAGCTGGAGGACGAACCAGAATCGTTCCCGCAGGCGGATTCTTGCATCAAGTCGCTCGTGGCTGACCTTGGTCATGTGTCGTTGTGGCGTGCGTTCTTGGACGTGAAGCATTACGGCGTGTGGACGAGCCGCTATTTGCGTGCTTTTGAAAATAAGATTGATGACGAGAGCGCTATTGTATTGGCGTTGCGCCCCAAGTACCAACTTGCGGTGTGGAACCTCTTTAGCGATCCGGGCGAGAAGGTTGTTCTCGGTGCTGCTGGCGATTGCATCGGTGCGGGCTGTGGGCGCGATACCGCCGCGGCTTCCGACCGTTGGCTTTTCTACCGCCAGGATGTAGAATTCTTGGTGCAGCCGTCTCCGCTTGATGTGCGCAGTGCAAAGCTTGACAATCCGGTGAAGGCGATTGAAAGGTTCCGCGACCAGCTCAAGGCGAAGGGTGTAGAACTCTTGGTGGTGATTACGCCGGGTAAGCCGAGCATTTACCCGGAACGGTTGACGGGCAAAAATTCGGATGGTGCTGGGAATGCTGGTGCTGAGAATGCTGCCGGAACTGCCGCGGGTGAAAATGCCGTCGGGCTCCAGTCGCATGGCAAGAAGATTTTGGATTCGCTCACGCGTGCTGGCTTTAACACGGTGGATTTGTACACGCCGCTTTTGGCGGCGAAGTCCCGCGATTCCGTTGAAGGTGCGCTTTACCTGAACGACGATACGCACTGGACTCCGCGTGGGGCGGAAATTGCGGCTGACGTGATTGCGAAGAACGTCCGCGAAATGGTGGCTGCGGGAATCGTCAAATTCCGCGGAAGGGATGAGGTGCGCTACATTGCCGCCGATTCCGTGGCGGACCGCATGGGAGACGTGGGTGAAATGAGCGGACTCAACAAGTTCAATGCATTCAAGGTGCAGAAAGTGACGGGACACGTTGTTTCGCAACAGAATATCAAGGATCGCACCGAAAAACTCCCGATGGATACTGCTTGCGTTGCTGCGGCTAAGAATGCTTGCAAAAAGAGCGATTCTTGCTTTATTGCTCAGTCCGCGCTTTGTGAACGAGACACTGTGCTTTACGACACCACAATCACTCCTTTCAAAGACGATTTCCGCAAGTCCGAAATCTTGATTCTCGGAGACAGCTTCAGTCGCATTTATCAGACTGATTCGCCGGTGAACGCCGGATGGATTGCTCATTTCGCGAAGAACATGAACCGCCCGGTCGCATCCATCGTAAGCGACGGTGGCGCCTCGACGCTCGTCCGTGAAAAGCTCGCCCGCAAGGCTAGCGTGCTCAAAGGCAAGAAACTTCTCATTTGGGAATTCGTGGAACGCGACCTCCGCTTCGGCGCCGAAGGCTGGAAGGACGTGGAATTTTAAGGTATGAGCGATGAGGTCGTGCTTCGCACTGTCGGCTCGCTTCGCTTTGAGCAAATTGCTCATACCCCAAAGGGCCGTAAGGCCCGAGCCCATACCCCATACCTACTGTTTACTTCCTACTGCTTACTTCCTCCTAACCACTAACCACTATTTACTAACCACCAACCACTGCTTATGCCAAGACATGGAACCCCGACGCCGGGACAGGCGATCCTCGAAGGAATTGAATGGCTTAAAATCGACAAGCAGGAATTTGCCCGCAGGGTGGGCGTTTCTGTAGAAATGCTCGACCAGTTGATTGCAGGTGAAATCAGCATCTCGACCGAGATGGCGAATGCGCTCGAATCCGTGACCGGGAGCCCTGCCGCCTACTGGAAAATGCTCGAACGCAAAAGCCGCGCCTCTCGTTAGGCCGCGCATTCCAGTAAATCGCGCATCTCGTTAGGCAGCACATCTCGTTAGGCTGTGCTTCGCGCTGTCATTCCCAGCTTGATCGGGAATCTCCACATTCTATTTTTTTATACTTGACTTGTAAATAATTAAAATTTTGATTTTGCGATATGAATATTAAAGATGCTGTTTCTTTTATGTGCGACATCGCCAAGGGCGAAGCCGACCAGTTTGATGTGATTGCTTCCAACTCCCATTCCGAAGGCCTTTCGGTTTTTCAAGGGCAAGTGCAAAATACCGAAATTTCGGATTCCGTCGGGCTCGGTGTCCGAGTCATTAAGGATGGTCGCCCGGGCTATGCTCACACGGAACGCTTGACAGACGAAGCTTTACGCCAGACGCTCAAGGACGCTCTTTGCCACACGCAGTGGACCGAAAAAATCGACATCACGCTCCCGCAGGCGGTTGAACTCCCGAAGGACGAACCGAATTACAATCCGGCGCTCGAATCGCTTGACCTTGTGACCATGAAGGATTTCTGCATTGAACTTGAAAAGGCTACGTTTGCGAAGTCCAAAGAAATCGAGAACATTCCGTATCTCGGTGGCGATATCGAGCATGATTATTCCATTGTCGCAAACAACACGGGGCTTTTTTACGAGGCGCGTTCGAACTGCGCTTCTGCCGGTGCCGGTGCTGTCGCAAGCCGCGATGGCATCAAGAAACTTGGAAATTTTGTGAAAAACGGCCGCAATTGGAACGATTTTTCTGTCGAAGAAATCGCAAGCAAGACGGCTGAATACGCTACGGAACTTTTTGGCGCCAAGAAAATCGAAGGCGGCAAGATTCCGGTGATTCTTTCGGAGCGCATCTCGGCACGTTTCCTTGGCATGTACAACCAACCGTTTTTCGCTGAAACGATGCAAAAAGGGCAGTCTCGTCTTGATGGCAAGGAAGGCGAAAAAGTCGCCAGCGATGTTTTCTCTTTGTGGAACGATCCGGTTGGCGAAATGTTCCAGCACAAGTTTTATTTCGATTCTGAAGGTTGCGTGACCAAGCGCGTCAAGGTCGTCGAAAATGGCGTCTTCAATTCTGCACTTTACAATCTCGAAACTGCTGCCAAGGCTCATTGCGAAACAACCGGTAACGGAGACCGCAGCTTTGGTAGCAAAATGTCCACGAGCTTCTACAATATGCTTGTGCCGCCTGGAACGATGACGACCGCGGAACTCCTCAAGCTGTTCCCGAAGTGCTTGCTTGTGGTGCGCCTGGAAGGCAATTCCGGCTGCAATCCCGTGAGTGGAGAACTCAGCATCGGGGCGCACGGCTTCTGGTGCGAAAACGGCGCTATCCAGCATCCGGTCGATGGCGTGACGCTTAGCGGAAACTTCTTTGACATCATCAAGAACATTGTGGCGGTCGGTAACGAATACCGTGACCCGTTTGCAAGCTATAAAGTCCCAGCTCTTGCCGTGAGCGAACTTAGCGTCAGCGCATAGTCCGCACGTATCTGAAAGTTCGTGTTCTAAGCAAACGCGCGTTCTAAAACCGTGCGCTTTCTCGACAAGGGTAGCGCTTTTCCTGAACGCGCAATTCTTGTAAGGCTCCTTTGCAAAAAAAAATGCTGCAAGAACGTTTGGAGGCGACCTTAGTCCTTGCAGCACTATGTTTGAGGCGTAAATTAGTTTGTTTTTAGCGCGGCACGTATTTGTGACGGAAAATACAAGCTGTCTGGCGTAACGAATTTGGCTTGTTGCATTTTCGCGTTCTTGATTAAGTCTTTGATGTCCTTGATGACAATCCCGCTTGCCTTCAAAAGATTTCTCAAAAAATTCTCGATGGCGCAACTCAAGGCGTTGCTTTTAAACAAATGAATGATATCTTTATTTTCGCAGTCGATGAGGTTGTCTAAAATTTCTTGAATAGATTCATGAACTGCATTGTCCGATGCTAATTCAATAAAACTTTGGTTGTAATTGTACTCGGCAGCATGTTCTGCGTAAAGGTCGAGAAGTGTTGCTGTCTTGCCAACCTTTAAATTAGATTCTGAATGGCCTTTGAATGCGTTTATTTTCAGATCTGGATTGTTTTTCAATTCGGTCGCAGCTGTATGCAAAAGATTGATGACCTCAGCCTGTTTGAGACTCACTTGCGAAACGTCCTTGAAAACGAGCGTCATAGCGAGCAAAATGAGGTCTAAATAAGGATTAGACTCATTTGTTGCAATGTTATTCTGCTCGGCCATACCACATCTCCAATTTGACGGAGATAAAGATAACTTGTATAGACCCCTTTTTGCAATAACCCAAATGGGTTATTCTTGCAGAAAAATGGCAAAAATCAATTTATTTTTTGAATATATTTTCGAGAGAGGCCATGAAATAGTTCTTTTTTTGCTCGGTAACGCCCTTTAAAAGTTGTTCGACGTCATTTTTTGTCAAGTTCGGGTAGTATTCGAATAGTTTTTTGGCATGTTCCTTGCGCTCTTCTGTCTGGCCTAGAATATTGCAGCACGCAATTATGATTAAGCGAATAGCCATTGCTTTGGGCGTGAAAAGCAAAACTTGGTTGGCTAGGTTCTTGCATTCCTCGATTTTCCCTTGCAAAAGCAAAAGGAATGTCTTGGCCTGGTATGTATGCTGGAGCGCTGATTCAGGAATGTGCTTTATGCAATCGTCAATCAGCTCTGTGGCGAGCTTTTCTTGCCCGGTTAACAGGTAAATCTGGGAAAGAAGCGTTCGGGCCATGATCGTTTGCGGGTTGGCCTCGATAACTTGTTTGAGGTATGCGATAGCTTCGGCCTTGTTCCCGATGGTGATATTGTATAACGCCATAATCATCTGCGAATAGATGGAATAGGGCGCGTTGTACATCGCTTTACGTGCGATTTCGCCTAGAGTCTTGCAACTTTCGATCGGGTCGCCCCAGTTTTCCAAGAAGGCGTAATAATAGGCCGTGGCAAGAATGTAAAGGACAAAATCGATATAAGAATCGTCCTTGACAAGCGGACCGAGCATTTTTTTGCAAATTTCAAAGGATTCTTGGCTGCGGTTTTCGAGCTTGGCGTAACAGTAGGTCGCCGCATACCACCAGTATGGAATGGGGCTTTTTTCGGTGTATTTTAGCTTGGCCGATGCTAGTGCTATGCTTCTGAACAGCAAAATCGTGGACTTTTGGGCGAGCATCTGTAGGTCGTCCGAGTTGATTTTGATTGAAGTTGTCCAAAGAATTTCGTGAGATGTCCCAATTCTGACAGATATATATAAGATTTCTTCACCGCTTTCCGAGGCTGAAACTTCAATGAGAAATCCGGGTTCGGTGCTTGTTTTCGAGGTGTCGATGATGCGGAATAGGTGGTATTGGTGTATCGCTTCGACAATCGAGAGGTAAAGGCTGTAGGCGTTGCTGTGCTCGGGGAAGGTTCCTTTTGTCTGGAATGAAACGACAAGATCTTTTGGACTGTTGTCCGTTTCGAAACTTTCCTTGGGGAGTAGCCCAGCCGAAACTGCTTCGGTTCTGTTGGTTACTTCGAGTATTTTGTATATGTTGGCGAGGTGAACTTTGACTGTGTTCGCCGAAATGTTCAGCGTTTTGCAAATCTCGTTATTCGTAAGTCCCTTACGAAGTAAATTCAATATTTCTTTCTGACGTGGAGTCAGTTCCTGCATCTTTTTATTCTCAAACATGGCTTAAATTTAATTTTTTACCTTGTTTCGTTGGCTCTGACAATGATTCAAAAGCCTTTTTTGGGCGAAAAAAATGCTTTTTTGAGCGAAAAACGAAGAAAATACTTTTTTTTTGGGGGGGGGCGCGTTGTCTGTTTGTTCACTTTATGTATTGCTGTGTCAAATAATGTAAAGCGAGTTTATCCATATATATGTTACATTATCTATATATATGGTAACAGACTATATAAACTTAACAAATTCTAAATTTTGTAGATAAGAAAATATGAGTTTATTGAAAAATTAATTTTACTATTCCCAAAATTGCAAATAATTGATTATATTGCGCCTTGTAAGAATTATATATTACAAACAAAGAAAAATGTAAGAAAAAAATATACATGTGTGAGAGATTGTACGAAGTATGATAGGGGCTTCACTACAATTTCTAGCTATGCAACTGAATCTTCATTTGAGACGTACGATGTCGATACGTGAGGATGTGGTTGTTGTGTCTAGAATAGTTGAAAATGATGGGAAAGAGTACGAAGGAGCGGTTAATAAGCTCAATCTTTTCCTTGTGAATATGGAACGCGATAGCATGGTGAAGAATCATGCTGTTCCTGAATATCGTGGCGACCGAGCGGTTGTGCCATCTAAAGTCGTTTATTTGAACTTGTATTTTGTACTTGCTGCGAATTTTAAGGGCGGAAATTATGTTGATTCGTTGCGCTACCTGTCTAGAGCGGTAGGCTTTTTTTTAGATCATTCATATTTTGAACGCACAACTTCGCCAGATATGCCGCAAGGCATCGAAAAGCTTGCCATAGACATGGAAAACATGAATATGCAAGAAATGAATAATTTGTGGGGGACGATTGGCGCTAAATATGTACCTTCGGTACTTTATCGCCTGAAAACGGTTGCGCTTGGAGGCAACTACTCATATTATCAACCTTACGTTGTCCGACTTCCTGAAAATTCGGAATTGGGGGTCCTCTAATGGAATACACAAAATATGTAGATGTATCTCTTTGCCATGAGTACTACAACGGTAGTTCTTGTGGCTTCAAAGTGTTACCATCGGTTGAAACGGCAGAACTCTTGAAAAGGGAAGACTCTCTGTGCCGTATCTATGATGGAAAAGTGCGCATTTTGGCGCCAATAACTGCTTTTACCGAAGAAACGACACTCTTCTTTTATGTAAAGGCTTCTATTGCCGAAATTTGGAATATGACCTATTTCGATGGAATTGTCCATGACGAATTTCCGGTAGCGGTTGTATCAAACAAGGGCGCTTATTTTGAGGGGCGGCAAAAAAATACACTTCCCGAACTTCAGCGTATGTTCGGCGTTATTTTTGCGTTGGAGCTCCACTTGACTCCTAAGCAGCCGCTTGTGTGCACTGTTAAAGTGCCGACAAAAAAATTGAGGTGGTGCTATTGCGTTTCGGGCATTTATGCCGAACGTGATTTGCGAATAAACGACTCGTTGGATGCTGAAAATCCGGTGCAGTTTGATTGCGTGGAAAAAACTTCGCGACTCTCTCTTTACGTCTCTCGGAGCGAAATTCCGATTGTGAGCGGAGCGCCTTCACGGTTCCAACTGATGGATTCTGCAACGTCCAAGGTTTTGATGAAAAACCTTCCGAATGCAAATGGTAGGACTATTGCCAAGGCGAGTCTTGATGATGGCACGCGAGCCATTGTCGCTGAATGTTTTATTAATCCATAACCATAGGAGAATCATAAATGCCTGCATCATACAAAACTCCGGGCGTCTATCTCGTCGAGAAAGACGCGTTCCCGGGCTCGGTGGTGGAAGTTGCAACCGCTATTCCTGCGTTTATCGGCTACACCGAAAAGGCGGAATACAATGGAAAGGACTTGACAAACAAGCCCTTCCGCATTACTTCCTTTGCTGAATATCTCAACATCTTCGGTGGCGCTCCGTCCATAAGGTTTACTTATGGCAAGGCTGCCGATGCTGCCCCTGCCGAAAACGCCGAAGGCGAAGGTGAATCCGAAGCTAAGAGCGAAGAAGGCAAGGCTGTTCTTACCGCAAAGAAGATGTATCGTCTTTACGATTCCATGCGCATTTTCTTCCAGAACGGTGGGGCCGCTTGCTATATCTGCTCTGTCGGCGGTTACAGCAAGGAAATTGACAAGGATACCTTGCTCAATGGCATCACGCCGTTTGTCAAGGAACAGGAACCGACAATTATGCTTGTGCCGGATGCCGTTTCTTTGGACAACGCTTCTGATTGCGCTAGCATCCAGAATGCCTTGCTTGCCCATTGCGACAAGATGCAGAATCGTTTTACCATCCTCGACGTGTTCGATGGCTACAAGGAACCTCTGGAATGCATCAACCAGTTCCGCGAAGGCGTGACCTCGTTCCTCAAGTATGGTGCAGCTTACTACCCGTGGATCCATACGAATATCGTTTCTCCGAACGAAGTTTCGTTTGCCAATATTGACCCGGCTGAAGATGCATATGCAGCGCTTGCCTTGGACCTTGCACAGTCTGTTGTGCCGAGCCTCAAGACGCTCGATGACGATACGTCGAACTTGACCAAGCGCGAAGCCGAACTTGTAAGTTTCTTCAAGAAGCTTAGCGAATTTGATGCGGCGAAGGACGATCCGACGGATCTGCACAACACCTTGAAGGTGGTTTGCCCGAAGTATGCAACCATGATGAACAACATGAGCGAAATGCTCAACTTGATGGCTCCTTCTGCTGCGATGGCCGGTATTTATGCCCGTGTCGATAATAGCGAAGGCGTGTGGAAGGCTCCGGCAAACGTGGGCGTCAATGGCGTTGTTTCTCCGGCGGTGAACTTGACCAACGACGAACAGGAAGACTTGAACGTTCCGCTGAACGGTAAGGCCGTGAACGCCATCCGCTACTTTGTGGGCGACGGTATCAAGGTCTGGGGTGCACGTACGCTCGATGGTAACAGCCTCGATTGGCGCTATGTGAACGTCCGCCGCACGATGATTATGCTTGAAGAATCGATCAAGCAGGCTTCCAAGGCTTACGTGTTCGATGCCAATACAGCAACGACATGGCTCACGATGAAGAGCATGATTGCAAACTTCCTCAATGGCATTTGGAAGCGTGGCGGCCTTGCTGGAACTTCTCCGGATGACGCTTACGAAGTCCATGTCGGTCTTGGCGATACCATGACTCCGGAAGATATCCTCGAAGGCATTTTGAGAGTGACCGTCAAGGTGGCTCTGATCCGCCCGGCAGAATTTATCGAACTCACATTCCAACAACAGCAACAGAAATCGTAATAGGGGGTAATTAACATGGCTGATGAAAATGGCGCAGCACAAAGTGCAAGCATATGGCCCATGCCGAAATTCCACTTTCTCGTAAAGTGGGGGGATGCTCAAATGTCTTTCCAGGAAGTTACTGGACTTTCTGCAAAAGCTGATGAAATCAAGTACCGCTCTGGCGATAGTAGCATTTTCTCTGTTGTGAAGATGCCGGGTCTCTTGACTTACGACAACGTAACGATGAAGAAGGGCATTTTCAAGGGCGATAACAAGTTCTGGGATTGGTTCTCGAAAATCAAGATGAATACGATCGAACGTATTACCGTTACGATTAGCCTTCTTGATGAAACGGATACTCCGACGATGACTTGGACCCTCAAGAATGCATGGCCGACAAAGATCAGTACCGATGGCATGAAGTCCGACGATAACAACGTTGCGATTGAGTCCATCGAAATTGTTCACGAAGGTCTTGAAATCACTAACGGTTAATAGGTAGAATCATGTCGCTCTTCGATATTTCTGGTGTTGAAGACTGGATCCATCCAGTTTCGTTTTACTTTCGCGTTGTTATTGACGGTCTAGCCACTGCGTTTAACGAAGTGAGTGGAATTGATACAACGGTGGAGTCTGAGCGAGTTGTATCGGGGGGCGATGATTCCCATTGTTATTATGTTCCTACCAAAAAAACTTATGGCGATCTTGTTTTGAAACGCGGAATGTTGAAGGTTATAGATCCGTTTTTCTTATGGTGTAAGGAATGTATAAGTGCACCATTAATAACTGGTCGCATTAAGCCCAAAACGGTAGTTGTGATGCTTCTGGATGAAATGAAATTACCTGTGGCCTCATGGACTTTTAATGATGCTTATCCTGTAAAATGGAGTCTAGGAGCCTTTAACGCTGAAAAAAGTGAAATAGCTATAGAGACGGTTTCGCTAAAGTACTATTCAATGGACGTTAATTAAGGTTTTAGATGTCGTTAGAAATAAAAAATTTGGTCATTAATGTTCATGTGTCCGGTTCTGCCGAAGATAAAGTATTTAGCAGAATTGAAAATTTGCGTTCTGAAATTTTGGACGAGTGCAAAGAGCTCATTAGCGAATCTGAAGACCGGATGAGGGAACGTTAAACATGGCTCAGGAAAAACTGAAAATAAAAGCAAATGGCAAAGAATTTACTGCCATGGTGAATCCTGAAAAATATAACGTTAAGGATTCTATTGAATATTCTGATACCAATGAGCAGAGAGGTCCGAAGTTTAATCAATATGGCGGATCTAAATTTAAGGTTCCGAAAATTTTTTTAGATACGACTGGTGTAATCCCTGTAGCGCAATGGCCCATTCCGAATGGAACCATTGATGCAATGGTCAAGTTACTCAAAAGCGTCGTCTATGATTATGATGGAAGCTCTCATGAACCTCCAATAGTTGATGTTATTTGGGGGTCGAATCAATTCAAGGGACGTTTGCTTACGATTGATGTAACATACACCCTCTTTGATTCTGAGGGTGGCCCGCTCCGCGCAGAAATTGAGCTGGAATTTATTTCGTATCAGACGATGACTGAAATTGAGGCCGAAGCGAACAAAAGTTCTCCGGACCTCACCCATATTATAGAAGTCAAGGCGGGGGACACTCTTCCGAATCTTTGCAACAAAGTATATAAGGATTCGTCATATTATATGCAGGTGGCACGAATTAATGGACTTTCGAGTTTTTGCCGTTTAAAACCCGGAACGCGCCTTATGTTCCCGCCACTTGTCGATTGAGGTTTGAATGTCTGGAAAATCTCCTATTTCAAGTGCGGAAGGTGTAGCTGAGTGCGTTATTGAAGGCGGTGGCAAGGCGCTGTCGTCTGCAATTCCTGTTGTATCTGTAGATGTCTATTACAATATTAACATGATTCCTAAAGCCGTCATTGTTATTGAAGATGGCGAAATGAGCAAGGGAACCTTCCCGCTGAGCGATGGCAATACCCTTGAACCCGGCTCCGAAATTACGGTTAAGTTGGGCTATGGCACAAATGCAAATGCTGTGTTCAAAGGAATCGTTGTGCGTCATGGCGTTACGATTTCTAAGAGAGGGCGCAGTTGTGTAAAAATCGAATGCCGTAATAAGGCGATCGCCATGACTTGTGCGCGTAAAAATGCGAACTATCTGAACAAAACGGATGATGCCATCGTTAATGAAATCACAGGAAACTATGGCGGTGTTACGCTAAGTTCTAGTATGGGCGGTGCTGCACATAAAGAAATTTTGCAGTATTATTGCACCGATTGGGATTTTATCATGACGCGAGCCGAAGCCAATGGTTGTTGGCTTGTAACTGAAAGTAATAATTTATCTATAAAGAAAATCGCAGCAACAGGAAGTGCCGAGGTAGAACTCACGTGGGGAACGGATATCATTGAGTTCAAGGCCGAAGCAAATGCTCTTTCGCAAGTCAAGAAGGTTGTTGCCAAATCGTGGGATGTCACAAAACAAGAAGTCATTTCGGATAATTCCGGTATGAAATCCTTGGGCGGGCAAAACAGTTTTAGCAATACAAAACTTCAAGAAGTATTAAAAGTCGCCACCAATACACTTCAAATAAATTCTCAGGTGCCTAAAGGTGAACTGAAATCTTGGGCTGAGGCCGATCAATTGAAAAACGAGCTTTCTCGTGTTTGTGGTTCTGTGGTGTGTTGGGGAACAACGAAAGGTGCGTTGGGCGGTTTGGTTGCGTTGAAGAATGTCGGGACGCGTTTTAAAGGGAACGCTCTTGTTTCGGGGATTCATCATCATTTCTCTGATGGACTCTGGACAACTGAATTTTCGTTTGGCATGTCCAAAGAATGGTTCTACGAAAAATTTGAAACGTCTGCACCGATTTCTTCTGGAATAAACTGTGGTGTACATGGACTTTTGACGGGCATCGTGGAGCAAATTCACGAAGACCCTGATAATTTAAATCGCGTCAAGGTGAAAATACCTTTGATGGAAAACACAACGCAAGATGTGTGGGCGCGCCTTGGTGGCGCTTATGCATCGAATGGTGTGGGCTTCTTGTTCTATCCCGAAGTGGGCGACGAAGTGATTCTCGGCTTTTTCGGAGGAGACCCTTCGAGCCCTGTGATTTTGGGAAGTCTTTACAGCGGCAAGCGAACGCCGCCGCAAGCGCTTGAACAGGCGAATAACAAGAAGCTTATTCTCACGCGCGAAAAGCTGAGCGTTGAATTTAACGAAGAAGACAAATCCATTACGATTTCAACTCCGGGCGATCGCAAGTTCGTTCTTGATGACAAAGCCAAGAAAATCTCGGTGGAAGATGGCTCTGGTAATAAAGTTGAAATGTCCGATAGCGGCATCAAGATGGAATCGAAAAAGGATATCACTATCGATACCAAGGGCAAGTTCAGCGTTTCGGCGGTGAGTGGAATCGGTCTTGCTGTAAAGAGCGGTGATCTCAAGGGCGAAGGGCTGAATGTGGAATTTAATGGGAAGGTTGGTTTTACTGGTAAGGGCAACGCCAAGGCCGAAGTTTCAGCGTCTGGGCAGACGGTGATCAAGGGTGCCATGGTGATGATTAACTAGGAGGAATGATGCCACCAGCAGCAAGAATTACAGATATGCATACATGCCCCATGCAAACGCCGGCGTTTCCTTCGCCGATTCCGCATGTGGGCGGCCCCGTTGTTGGGCCTGGTGCCCCTACCGTATTGATAGGCAAGCTCCCGGCTGCTGTCGTGGGCGATTCGTGCGTTTGTGTCGGCCCGCCCGATTCCATTATAAAAGGTTCTGCCACCGTGATGATTTGCGGAAAACCCGCGGCGCGCATGGGCGATTCTACGGCGCATGGCGGCACAATTGTACTTGGCTGCCCAACGGTGATGATTGGAGGTTAGGGTGCTTGATACTTCATTTTTAGGGCGTGGATGGTCGTTCCCAGTTTCGTTCTCCGAGAAAGGGGGCGCAAAAATGTCGGAATTCGAAGACGATATTGCAGAAAGCTTGCGCATTATCTTGATGACATACCCCGGTGAACGTACGATGCAGCCGGAATTCGGCTCGCGTTTGAGAGATTTTTGCTTTGAATCTTTTTCATTGCGCACCGAAACGCTTATCAAAGGTGAAATTCGAAGAGCGATACTTTTGAATGAGCCGCGCGTCGATGTAGAAGCCGTTGTCGTGGAACAGACTGAAAAAGTGGGCGTGCTGAATATCAATGTTGTTTATGTTGTACGTTCTACAAATAGCCGTAGGAATTTGGTGTTCCCGTTCTACTTGAACGAAGCGACGGATGTGAGCATTTAGTTGATGATTGAACAATATGGCTGGTAAAATTTTTCGAATACAGGATGGATTGAGTCAGAGCGCCCGCGAGTTTAAAGAACTTGCGCCGGGCTTTTATTCAATTGATTCGGTACCTCAAGAAGCGCTTCTTGGGATTATGAAAAACTATGCCAGAAAAAATGGCTCTCCGCATTTCTTTGATAATGTTGACTTGGCTAAAGTCGTAGAAATGCTGAATGGCGAGGCCGATGGCAGAACGGATCCGGCTGTTGCTATTTATGCCGTTTGTGCAAAGCTTATGGGTCGCGTGCAGGGGGCGCTTAATCAATTCCCGGATAAGCGGATTGATTTTTATTACCGCAATGTTCTCGGCGAATCGAATCGCGCGGCCGAAGGCGACCATGCTTTTGTCACGTTTGAATGTGATAACGACGATGTTTCGTGCGTGCTCCCCAAGGGAACGCGCTTTAGCGCTGGCGAAAACAGCAAGGGCGAAAGCGTCATATTCGAATCCATTAACGATACGGATATCAATGATGTAAAGGTCGCGCGAATCCTCACGGTTTCTTGTGCAAGGGGTTACCCGATTACGCAGGCCGAAATTCCTGTGTACACGCCGAAAAATGCGAGCGGGCTTAAGATGACTCCGTACCCATTGTTTGGCCTTACGCGTTCAAACGATTTGCCCGAAGGAACAGAATTTTCCAAGGTGGGTATCTGCATTTCGAACCGCATTTTCTACATGTCTAGCGGCGTGCGAAATGTAAAAATGAATGTCATCTTTTCTGCTGCTTCGGTGCGCGATACCGTTGTCGAAAAGAAAGAGGGCAATGCCAGTGAATTTTCGGCGGCGTTTTCGAATGCGTTTGCCATTTCGGTGACGGCACAAAACGGCTGGCTTGATATAGATGATTACAAACTCGGCTGCTGTAACCTCAGTTCCGAATGCCCAGAAAATCAAATATCCCTAGAGTTTACGATTAAAGATACGGACCCGGCTATTGTCAATTACGATCCCGAAATTCATGGCGGTGATTATCACGCTAAAAATCCGGTGCTCCGCCTTTTGGTAAATCCGCGAAAGTCCGAAGCGCTTTGGTATTCGCTGATTAAATTGCAGATTCAAAGCGTTCATGTCGAAGTGAATGTTTCGAAATGTCGCGATATCGTTGTTTCCAATGAATATGGCCCTGCATCGACTCTTTTGCCGGTGCAAATATTTGGCTCTGTTCCTAAAGTGGGTAGCGCCTTTATTGTCGGCTGCAAAGAAATTTGCGGAAAAAAACTGGAATCGTTTGGAGTTCGCGGCAAGTGGAGCGGGCTACCGATTTGTAAGGATTTTTCGGAATGGTATTCGCAATACGATACCCCTCCGCATACCTCGGACTTTGAAGTATCGCTGAGCGGGTTGTATGGCGGTATATGGATCCCGTCCGAAAAAACGGCGGTTACATGCAAACTCTTTAACACCGAAAAAAATACCTTCTTTGGCTATGATCGCGGTGTTGCTGAAATTCCGACGGATTTCAATATTTCGTTCAATAGCATTGTCGGTTCGCGCGTGAGTGGCCTTGTTCCAGATGACGATAACTTTATGTATTCGCCGATGATGAAGGATGGATTTTTCAAGATTCAATTGATTTCTCCGTCCAAGGCTTTTATGCATGGCGAAATTTCACGCGCTATTTGCAATTCGTTCTTGTCGCAAATCCTCAAGAAAAAGAATGTGGATAACTTGCCGAATCAGCCTTATACGCCGAGTGTCGAAGATTTGTATGTCAATTACACTTCTTATGCCGATGTTTCGATTGTCTCGAATGCTCATGATGTGGATGGCGTTTTCTATTTGCATCCGTTTGGGTATAGCCGTAAAGAAGTTGTATTTATTCGAAATGGCGCATTGTTCTTGGGGCTTACTTTTAAGGGTAAACCGAAAAAAGCAAATCTTTATTTTGTCATGAACCGCGACTCCGCTTTGCGCTCGAACGGTAAGTATTGCTGGGCCTACCTTGGGCAAAATGGCTGGAAAGACTTGCCCGACGAAAATCGCTTGGCCGATTCAACAGCGAACTTTACGTCGTCGGGAATCGTGACGCTTGACTTGCCGCAGGATATGGCGAGCAAAACGCATTTGATGCCGCAAGACATGTATTGGATTCGCATTACGCCGCACAACGATAGCTGGCGTGAATGTTCTAGACTTTTGACAATCTTTTCGCAGTCTCTCGAAGTCAAGCGCGTTAGCGGTTTTGAAGACGGGAGCATTTTGGAACACTGCAAACCGCAAACCATCAAGGAAGTTTCGACAAGCGTTAGCGGACTTTCGTGTGTTTACCAGTTCGAAGAATCGTTTGGCGGAAAGGCCCGTGAATCTGACCACAAGATGCGTGTGCGTGTCGCAGAATCGCTGTACCACAAGAATCGCAGCGTTTGCATCGAAGATTATGAACGCATGATTTTGGAAGCCTTCCCGGAAGTTCACAAGGTAAAATGTTTCCCGCATGTGAGAATGAGCGAGGTGTCAAAGCGCTACGACTTTACAAGCCCTGGGAACATCTTAGTCGTTCCGGTTTCATCGCTGTATTGCGATGGAAGTTTCCAGTGGGACCCTTGCTTGAACGGTTCTGTTTTGCGTGATATCCGCGAGTTCTTGCAAAAAAAAGTGACAGGCCTTGCCAAGATTCGCGTTATCAATCCCTTCTTTGACAAGTTGCAAGTCCGTTGCAATGTCAAGCTGCGTAGCCGTGGTGACGAAGGTAAAATCCTGTTGGATTTGAATGAAAAAATCAACCGCTATCTTTCGCCGTGGTTCCCGGAAGTGGGCGGGATTACCGAACATTTTGGCTGGTCGCTCGACAAGGAAAACCTTAAAGCGTATATCGAAAGCCTTGACTACATTGAGCAAGTTGGCGATGACTTTACCATCATGAAAATTGTATCGACGGACGAGCAAAAATACATGGTGAACCTTTTTGAAAATACGGACGATAAAATTTTGCGCGGCTCGTTCCCATGGAGTATTTCGGTGCCTATGCGCAAACACTTTATTAACGATGTCAATTCGAGTGTACGCTCGTGTGCTGATAACGTCAATAACGGATATGGCGGTCTTGAAATTGGTCAAACATTTATCATAAGGAAATCATGATGTCTGGACAAAATATGCAATATCTCAAATTGAGTCGTAAGGAGCTGAAAGAGCGCTTTAAGGCTGGCCGCATGCCGACCGAAGAAGACTTCATGAGCCTTATTGATTCTTTGGTGAATTCCGTTGACGAAGGCTTTGACGTTGACGAAGAAATCGGCCTGCAAGTCAAGCAGAAAAAAGACAGCGGTTGCTTGGCCAGCTTTTTTGTGAACCTCACGGAACATAGGCCGCAATGGCTCTTGAAACTTCGCAAGAACATTGAAAGAAGCGAAAGCTCGCTGAATGTAAAAACGCCGAACATGGGTTCCGATGATACGGGGCTAACGATTGTTAGCCCGAACAATGCCGATGGCGCAGAACCGAAAGTGCGTGTGGGCGTTGGTAATGCCGCCCCGCGATGCGAACTCGATGTGGATGGCTTGATTGCGTCAAAGGGCCGTGTCGGTGCGGAAAATCCGCAGTTTGAAATTATTGCCGATGGCGAATGGCACAATGTCACAGACGTTTTGACGGGCTGTAATTGTTTTGAAATCGTAGCCGGTGTCGGAGGCAACGAAGGCGATGGCCGCTTTGCGCTTGCGCATGCCATTGCCGTGAACGTGTTCAATGAGCACCCAACCGTAGAAATCACGCAGTCGTATAGCGGTGGGCGAGGCTCCAAAATCGACATCCGCTGGAGAAAAGGCGAAAACAAGTACGAATACACGCTCCAAATGCGTGTTCGCCACAAGTTCGATAAAACGGGCAAAATCAAGGTGCGCTATCACATCACAAAGCTTTGGTATGATACGCAGATGATCGGATCTATTGTGAAATGAGTGAATTGAAATCCATAACGATATCTCGCCAAGAGGTTCGCCCGTTCGATTACGCCGCCATTCGCGAAGAAGCTATTGGGCTTGTTCAAAAGTTGAGCGGAAAAATTTGGACGGACTATAACGCCCATGATCCGGGCGTGACGATCTTGGAACAGATTGTCTTTACGCTGACGGAACTCGGTTACAAGACGGGTTTCGATGTGGCGGACTACCTCTCGGATGCGAGCGGGTATATCGATTATGATTCGCAGGCGATGTATGCCCCTGCGTATGTGACGCAGCGTTTCCCGGTGACGCTAGAAGAATATTCTGCGTTTTTCAAAAAACAACTTTATTGCGAAGACCCTAACACGCATTGGCGCTGCTACCCCGAAAAAGTGAACTTTGTCATTGACGAAAATGGTTTTTACAAAGTCGAAATTTTCATGTCGGGAACTGCAAACGATTGGATCAGTGGCGCCATTTTTACAATGTTCTGGCGGTTGTGGCGTAGGTGGCGTTGCATGGGTGACCATGTTTGTGATGCTCGCATCAAATGGCTTGGCGGGCGTGCTAAATTCGAGGCATACACGGATGATCAAAATGATGTGGAAATGCCGCACGGAACCCACCGCGATGTGGCCGATTTGGAGCCAATCATTGATCTTTTCCCGACGATTTATAGGGAAGGGGAGGGCGTGGAACCGCTAAAGAAATTCTTGGCGCCGATTGAATATGTCTTTAAAAAGTTCTTGAGCTTGATCGAAACTTTTCCGCAGCTTTTTTCTGTGCGCAATGTGGACCTCGATAAGATTTTGAAAAATCTAGAACAGTACAACAGTGCGCTGGATCAGATGCTTGCCATGTATGGCGTGCATTTCCCGCAATTTAACTTTATAGAACTTACAAAACTGACACGTTGCAAAGTCCAGTTCTTGCGTGAACTCCCGAAACTTTTGCAGCACCGTTCAGGCAAGGCTTGGCGCCGCCGTGTTGAATTGATGCTTGGAATTATCCATGATTCGCACGATAAACTTAAAATATTCGATGTCGATGGAGTATTTGCAAGCGAAAGGCCTGGCCGCATTCACATTATCATCTTTAGCGAAAATAAAATGGATGAATGTGATGCCGATGCGGTTGAACGCTTTGTCTGTAACGAAATTCCAGCGCATTTGCTCCCCGTGATTTATTGGGCCCCAAAAAATGAATGTCGTGCATTTGCAAAACTTTATGTCGAGTGGATTAACGATGTCCCGATGAAGATTATAACATCGCCGCAAGTGATGAATTGGCTTTCTTCTCATAAACAATGTATTTCTAAGAAGATTTGGCTATGAGTGGGTCGCAGAACATCATTGACAATGTTGATTTGAATCTATCGCTCGATGGATATGCTTCGGAGCTTGTTTCGGAGCGTAATCTTTATGGCTTTGCGCAAGGCTTGCTTGCGGAAACGTTAGACGAAGTTTTGGATGCTACAAATGTCAATGGAAATGTTCTGCTTGATTCGCTTACCATTGATTTGAATGTCGATGGTAGTGGTCCTGTTTTTGAAAATATTGCAAAAGCACTGCAAAACACGCTAAAGTCAAAATTGGCTTCTGCGGTGTTCAAAGCGCAAAGTTCGCCGATTACGGATATGCTTGCCGAAGTTTATCGCCGTCATTTGCCGGCCGAAAAATCCAGCAGTATCGAACACCTGTTCAATGATTTGGCAGAACAATGGAAGCGTGAACATGTGGGGCAAGAGTTTAAGCCGCTTTCACTTGCTGAATCCATTATTTTGCGCATGCAGCAGGAAAATCCCAATATCGATGTAAAACAAATTGCGTATATCGTTTATCAAAATATTATGAAGATAAATGATGCGCAGAAAAAGCAAAACAAGCAGCCTAAAATTCAGACTGATAATTCAGAGAAAATTTACGAAGTGCCCGATGCTGGGCTTGTATTGCTGTCGCCCTATATTCCGGCGCTGTTCCAACGAACCGGTTGCATCGCCAAAGATGCTTTCCAAAGCGATGATGCAAAACGCAAAGCGCTTTCGATCCTTAAATATGTGGCTTATGGCAACTATGCGGAACCGCCAGGAAAATCGGCTTTGATGAATCTTTTTTGCGGGTTGCCGGTAACGCCCGTGCTTTTTGCCGATGAACTCCCGAAAATAATGGATGAAGAAAAAGAATTGGTTGAAGGTTTGCTGAAAGCGGTAATTGCGAATTGGTCTGCGGTGGGGCACATGTCGCCTGACGGATTACGTGGAACTTATTTTGTACGTGGTGGAAAAATCAATATGGAGGGTGCTGCTGATTTGCTGACTGTCGAAAACAAGACCTTTGACATCTTGATCGATAGGCTCCCGTGGGGCTTTACCGTAATAAAGCATCCTTGGATGTCCAAAATTTTAAACGTGAAGTGGAGATGATAACATGTCATTCCTGGCTTGAGCGTGAATCTCCTAGAAGGTAAAGAATTGTAATGAGCATTGATTTGACAAACGAAATCGAATGGTGCAAGGCGGTCATTGACCTGCGTTTTTCGCAGTACTTTTCCGCTGACGACAGCGAAGAAAAAAAGCTGCAAATCGAGATGGTAGAACCGCCCGAACTCGATGACGATTCACCTTACGGTCTCGTCGTTGCGCAATTTAACCTTGGCTTTTACGAACGCATCGTGATTGCGCTAGCTTTGATTCCGCATCTTTGCCCGCAGGCGCTCGATTCGTTCTTGTTGAACAACCGCACTCTTGGTCGCCCCTACACGGAATTTGGCGGCTGGCACGGCAAAAGCCATTCCGGATTTTTGCCCACGTGTGAAACGGCTCTATTTCTCCTCGCAGGTAACGATATCGCGAAACGTTTGCAAATGATGTCTCTGTTCGAGCCTTCTTCGGTGCTTTTGGCGCAGCGCATTTTGGTGCTCGAATACGGCGAACCGGGTGAACCTGCAAATTCGGCGGCGCTCCGTGTATCATCGGAATATCTAGAGTACTTTACGACAGGCGTTCGCAATAAGCCCGACTTTAGCATGCATTTCCCGGCAAAGCTCATCACGACCAACTTGCAATGGGAAGATCTGGTTTTGAGCGAAGAAACTCTTGACGATATCAACCAGCTTTTGGCTTGGATTGAAAAAAGCAATGTCGTGCTTGATGATTTTGGACTCCGCAAAAACCTCAAGCGCGGCTACAGGGCGCTGTTTTACGGCCCGCCGGGAACCGGCAAAACGCTTACCGCCACGCTCATTGGCGCAAAAGTCGGCATGGACGTTTATCGCGTGGACTTGTCGCAAGTCATCTCGAAGTACATCGGCGAAACCGAGAAAAACCTCTCGAACATTTTTGACCAAGCGGAACACCGTAACTGGATTCTCTTTTTCGACGAAGCGGATTCGCTCTTTGGGGCGCGAACGCAAACGAACAGTTCCAATGACCGAGCCGCGAACCAAGAAATCTCCTACCTGTTGCAACGCGTCGAAGATTTCCCGGGCATCGTGATTCTGGCGAGCAACCTCAAGTCGAACATTGACGAAGCATTTTCGCGCCGCTTCCAGAACGCCATCTATTTCCCGCTCCCGGAAGCCGAAGAGCGCATGAAACTTTGGTCGAACATCTTCTCGAAAAAAACTATACTTGAAGACGATGTCGATTTAGACAAGTTTGCCGAAAAATATGAACTTGCGGGGGGTGCGCTTACAAACGTTGCGCGTTATGCGGCTCTTTGCGCTGCTCAGGAAAATCGTAAAAAAATTTGTAACGACGATATTATTCGTGCCTTGGCTAAGGAATTACACAAAGAAGGAAAAATACTATGAAAATAAAATTGCCCCTTATTGGCATTATCGCTTGCCTTCTCGCCGTCTTTTCGTTTGCGGAAAAAGATGCCAACACGTCGATGTCTTATTATCAAATAGTTTTGGATTCGAATCGTGTTTTGGCTGACTCGACATTACGTTCGTTGTTCAGCGATACCTCTTCTAGTGAATATAAAGCTCTAAAAAGTTTGGAGGGAATCGTTTTTCGTGATTCGGAATCTCTTTTGAACTATGGCTTTAATTCGTATGTTTCTCTTTCGAATATTTGTGCTGATACAGGGAGTGTCTCGAAAAAGAAAGGCAAAAGATCCAGCCATCGTTGCACAGATCGTTATTGGCAGAATACTCAGGAATCGCTCCGGGATACTTCGAAGTTCCCTAAATTAGTTGATGCTTTGATGGTTCGAGAAAATGACTTGGACACATCCGTTGTCGTTAAATGGAGCGGTAAAGACTGTGGCTGTAGCCATAAAGATGAACTTGACGGAGATGTGTTTGGAATCTATCCGTTCTGGTATGCAAAGGATTTAAAATGGGTTGATTTTGAAGGTATTACTCGGCTTTCCTATTATGGATTGAAAATTGATGATGACGGTAGGCTTTTCATGCCTTTTGGAAATTTGGCCTTGCCATATTTAGAGAAAAAGGAACATTATGATTTTGTGAATAAAGCCCACCGCCACTTTGTAAAACTTGATTGGATTGTTTTTAAGGACGACTGGAATAAATTAGAATCTTCGAATTTGCAATTGTTTTTTGCGAAACTTACCGATGAAATAAATAAGTTGTTAAATAAAAAAATTAACTCGCCTTTGGAACGCCTTGTAAATGCTTTTACCTTTTATGCAGATGAATATGAAAATCGAGGTGATGGCGTAACGCTTTACTTTAAAAATTATCCAAAGACCGATGTGGCTACGGAGGCTTTCAGAGTATTTTTCGGTCAATTGAAAAAAACGCTCTCTAGTGTAAATAAGGAAGTGCTTGTAAATATCATGATGGATCGTGCTGATTTGGCCGATGAAATGAAACGTCATAAAAAGTCTCAAGAAAATAGAGGTATTTATAGCTACGAAAACATTGCTGAGCTTTTCGCTCTTTCGGAAAATGGTAAGAGGATGAGCAAAAGGCAAGTCAAGAATGAATTGAATAACCGTTTGTTCGTTGTTGTTGATGAACCGGTTTCGCGAGGAAAGCGATTTATTATGGATGGCTTGAATCAGCATTTGGATGGCGTTGATCGCCGTAAACTTTTGCAAGCAATTGTGCCCGTTCTTTGGCTTGATCGAATGCAATGGAACCAACTTCCTAAAGATGCAATGTATTATGTTGATTCGTATTATGGCATGGGTATTGCACCCTATGTTACGGATGTTAATGCCGCCGATACGACGTGTGACATTGATGGTAATCCGGGAGCCTGTATGATTCAGCATTTTGAAAATGACGAAGGAAAAAATGAACGACAGGGGAGTATTGCCATGTTTGTTTGTAAGCATCGCTGGCTGTTCCGCTTTATGAATGTTATTGCCTTTTTTGTGGCGGTTGCCGCTCTTGTCGGTTACTTTGTATCATACCGATTGGAAGATTATTTCAATAACCATTTGCTCTATTTATTGGGCATTGTCGTTGTTCCCTCGACAATCATGATGATTATCATTTCGAATTTCGATCCGGCTGTTTCTGCGATTAGCGGCATATTTGGAATGTTGCCCATCTTTATTTTGCTTTTGGTTATTGTTGCAATTCTTCTTTTGCAGGTCGAACGAAAAACGGACGTGCCCAAGAGATTTAAAAAATAAAATGTGGCTTTAAATGGAAAAATTTTAAAGAAGGAAACGTACTATGAAACTCAAATTTCCCCTTATTGGCATTTTGGCTTGCTTTCTCTCTGTCTTTTCGTTCGCAAAAAGCGATGCGATGAGTTACTACATGGTGTCGCCCGAAAAGGTAGAAGAGTACGTAAAGCTGGACTTGCTCAAGGATACCGTCAAGGCTTTTGAAATTCTTGACAAGTACAGGGCTTGGTTTTTCGAAAGCCGAGTCCAAATGTCCGAAACCATCCAGCAGGAACTCAAGGAATTTCCGCAATTCAAGAAAATCGTGAATAACTTTATCCAAGCGACATGGATATTGCGCGAAGACGAATCTATCGACAAATCGGGCATGATGAATTACCGTGTTTGGCTTGGAGATCGTGGGCTTGATTCGCTGAAGTGGTATATCCGTAACGACTTGAAAAATGTCAACTATTCAAAGTCGGCCAACAAGTTCCTTGATGATTTGCAGGGAATCATTTTTGCAGATACGTTGCTTGCGCATCATTATGCCATGAGCCTTTTTGCGGCATCGGTGGGTGTCTGCAACGATTCCGTGGTGAACCGTTATATTAAAGATGGTGACCTTAGGTGGAGTGACGATCAAATCAAGGAACTGTTTGAACAGCGCAAAGTGAAGCTTTCGGATTTTTTAAAGGATATAGAAAAAGAAAAAAAAGTAAAAAAAGGAAAAAAGCCTGAATCTGATATTGAACGTGTGTTAAGATTCCGTGAATTGTATAACGGCCGTATTTGTAACGATGAACGTTGGAAATTCGTGTCCCAGGGCCTCGAAACTCTTTATTCCCGCAGCCTTGCTGACCTCGTCGCATTGTCGATGGTCAAGCAAAACACCTTTGACGAAAAGACTCCTATAAACTGGAAACGAAAAAAATGCGGTTGCAGCCACAAAGACGAACTGAATGGGGAAGTGTTTGGAATTTATCCGTACTGGCTTGCGAACGATACGACTAAATGGATTGATTTTGAAGGCGTGACACGCATGGCCTATTACGGGTTGCGCGCAACGGACGAGGGTGCACTTGAAATGCCTTCGGGCATGCTTGCCAAGGATTACTTGAACGAAGAACAAAATTATGAGTTTGTCAATGAAGCGCACCGCCATTTTGTAAAAATGGACTGGATTGTTGAAAAGGATGACTGGAATGAATTGAAAAATCCCGATGCTCTAAAAGGTTTCTTTGCAAACTTGATAAATGAAATCGATGAAATCTTGAACAAGAAAATCAGTTCGTCTTTTGAACGCTTTTTGAACATGTTCTCGGTGTACGTTAACGAGTCTGATTTCCGCGGTGACGGCGTGACGCTGTTCTTCAGGAACTATCCGAAAACGAAGGAAGCGACACTTTTGTTCAATACGTTCTACAAGCAACTGCAAACTAAACTTTCTGAAAAGAACCCGAACGTAATCGTGAACCTCATGATGCATCGTTTGGATCTGAGCGAAAATGAACACGAACAGCTTTATGACAGCTTTACATTTAAAGACAACGGCATTTACAGCTTTGCGAACTTTGCAAAAATTGCGATAAACTCCGAAAATAAAAAATTCGCGAAGTATTCTGACCGCGGCAAGGATCTTAAAAACTACTTGCTCGTAGTGGTGGAGGAACCTGTCTCGCGAAGCAAACGCCTCGTGGTGAGCCAATTGAACCAGCAGCTGAACGGCGTTGACAGACGCAACGTGCTCCATTCTGTTGTACCCGTACTCTGGTTCGACAATAAGCAATGGAGCCAGTTGCGCGAAGACGCCATGTATTACAACGATACCTATTACGCCTTGGGCATTGCACCCTATGCGACCGACTTGCAGGCAAACGACTCGTGCCGCGTTTCAGGGAATCTCGGGATGTGCTTTATGCAGTACTTTGAAGTCGAAAACGGCAGCAGCGAACGCCAAAGCGCATTCTCGGCTTTTGTCTGTACGCACCGCTGGCTGTTTCGCCTGCTGAACTTCATTGCGCTTGCCATCGCCGTGGGCCTAATCGTAAGCTACTTTGTGTCTTGCCGTGTGTCGGACTTTTTCAACCGCCATCTGGGACTTTTGCTCTGTATCGTCGTGTTGCCATTTGGCTTTACGATGGCGCTCCTTTTGAGCCTGGACCCCTCTGTAGCGGGATTCGGACTCATTGGAATGTCTCCCATTCTCGTTTTGCTTGCGATAATCATCGCCATCATCCTGCACCAAGTTTATATCCAAAATGATTTACCCAAACGCCGCAACCGGTAATCAGCCCCAAACCGCCTCCGAAACGTCATTCCGGCCAGAGCCTGTCCTGAGCACAGCCGAAGGAAGCCGGAACCTCCCTGTGTCATCCTGAACCCCGTAGGGGTGAAGGATCCAGTGAAGTCTCGTTTGGCTTGTCATTCTCGACCGTCAGGGAGGGAATCCATAATTTCTCGGACGAAAATCCAGTAACATTTAACAAAACATAAGGAAACATCTCATGACCTCAACATACACTCAAAAATCCGACGCCATCCAGCGCATGGCAAGTCACAACGCCGCAAGCATCATGGACTCTTCTGCACAAGGCGCAAGCCTCCAGCGCAAAGCCGACATGATGGGTGGCACCATCCAATGCGAAGGCCTCGAAGATGAAGAATTGCCCGCCCAAGGCAAGTTCATCCAGCGCGAAGCCATCCCCGAAGAGGAAGAACTCGCGTAATAGTGACCCGCCCCGCGAACCTCCTCCTCAAACGTCATCCTGAGCAACGCGAAGGATCCAGTTAAGTCTAGTGTCGCATTGTCATCCTGAACCCCGTAGGGGTGAAGGATCCAGTGAAGTCTTGACCTTGCACCGTCATCCTGACGCTGAAGGCGGAAGGATCCAGTTAAATCTTGGTTATACGTAAAAAAGGAATCTCCCATGTCCACTACATACGCACAACGTCAAACTACAGCACAAAAGAAGGATGCCTCCTCCGCATCCTCGGTCCTTGACAATTCTTCGCAAAGCGAATCCCTCCAGCGTAAAGCGGACATGGCAAACAATGCGGCCCAGCGTGCGGAGGCTCCGCGACCGAACAACACGGGAATGCCGGATAATCTAAAAGCTGGTATTGAGAGTCTTTCGGGGTTCTCGATGGACGATGTGCGTGTGCATTACAATAGCAGTAAGCCCGCTACCGTTCAGGCGCTTGCTTATACGCAAGGGACTGACATTCATGTTGCTCCTGGTCAAGAAAAACATCTTCCGCATGAAGCATGGCATGTTGCACAGCAAATGGCTGGCCGTGTTTCTCCCACCACGAATATCAACGGAATGCCTGTGAATGATAACGCTGCGTTAGAACATGAAGCCGATGTGATGGGAGAAAAGGCTGTGTCGCAAAGGTTAGAAAATGTAAAAAAATTACCAAAAAGCGTGCATAAGTTCGCTTTGCAATTAAAACCAGGAGATCCCTGCGATATGGTTTGCGCAGCAGATATACTATATCGCGATGGGAAAAAAATCAAACATGTAAAAGGAGTTGGCTACAATGACTGTAACCCCAATAGTATTTCAAGTGTGTTGGAGGTGTTCAATCAACGTAACTTGACAAAATTGGCGACGCCAAATTATCAACATGGCCCTAACCCTCCAGGACAATGTGCAGAGCCGCACGCTTTTGCTGACGCTTTAAAAAAAGATTCTAATATAAATGCGTCTAATATTTTAGATGTATTTATTAGTGAGTCTGTTATCAGAAAGTTAGCTACAAAAAAAATTACAAACGTTTCCACGGGAGACAAACCTCTTTCTATAAAGACATATTCAAGATGCGAGACTTGCGCTCAATGGATTCAGTCTGATGGACATGTAAAGCCTTCATATTTGCAAAAAGAAGAAAAAGATAAACCAGGCATCATAAATTTTTCAAACGAAGATTCATCAATATTGAAAAAATATGACAAAATGGATGACGAAAAAATGGTTTTCACTGAAAAAAAATTTCATAATGTAAATTTTCTAATCCAGGAGCATAGCCCCCTACCCGATTGGTTTAAAGAAGACGATGAAATAAAAAAAATAAATAGCCAAGAAAATTTACGGACTATAATAAAGAAACAGTTATTAAAAAATAGAACTTGTGAAATCATTAATCAAGCGATAAACATTGTGAGACTCGTGACAGCTTATTCAGATGTACAAGAATGTAGCATATTCTCATCTGAATATGTAGAAAAAATCAATGAATTAAAGAATGTTCTGCGTCAAGAAGGAGCCAACAATCAAATTCAAGATCAGATAAAAAAAGCTACAGACAAAGAAACACAAAAAAAGCTTTCTATGCGGAAAAAACAAATAATAAAATCTTCTAAAACAATCAGGTCAGAAATTGAAAACAAAATAAATAAAGAATGCGAAACAGTTTATTCAACAATTGACCAAATCGCAGAAACAGAGAAAGACTTGCGTCACGTTTACGAAACAGAGAAAGACTTGCGTCACGTTTACGATTTCATTCAACAAAACAGAAAAATTGGAACGGATGAATTTACCATATCGGAAAATTTGGGATTTACAAAAGAATACACCGAGTATATTTTAGGCATCTTAGCAAAAAAAAGTTTAATTACCCCCCCAAGAAATAGAAAAGAAAGGGACCTTGCGAGAAAAAAAGCAAGAGACAGAAAATACTCTTGGGACTAGCTCCCCCCCCCATTTTTTACTACTTTATCCATACCCCACACAAAATAAACTATAAGGAGAAAATATGACCGACAACAACAGCTGCCAAAATAAGAAGAAATGGCTAGATGTCTGCGGGCGATTGATTAACCTGCTGCTTGCCATTTGCGGCACGGCCACCGCAATATTCGCCTACCACGCCTCGCTGAATTCTAACGAGATTTCCAGGCGTTCCTTCGAAAATGCGGAACAATGCACTTAGCTCATTATTTCGAGCAACATCAATACAGACTCCTGCCTAACTATAAACACCCAAAAAGATTTCAAAACAAATCATTCAGCGTCAATTCGTTCTGGATTTCGCAATATTTCAATTTCTGAATCATTACGAAAAAAGCCAAATGAAGTGAGATTTCGTAAAGGTTCAGCTAGTCACCCCACCCACTCCGCAAAATTCTCGGGCGTAACGGTCTCGATTTCGGCATCTGGATATCGGTTGGTAAACGCTTTGGTGACGCGGCTTTTCTTTTTCGGATTCCACTTGAATTCGAACGCCTTGATTTTTGAACCGCAGACTTCAAGATAGTCCACTTCCATCTGGTCGGTTGTCCGCCAAAAATAAGGGAGTCCATCGGCACGGCTGTAGGCGTTCCTTTTCATGCGTTCACTGATGGAGTCGTTTTCCCAGAGCGTCCCGATATCGTTCCTTTGCGGCACAGGTGTAAAATCGTTCAGTACGGCGTTGCGTATTCCGTTATCCCAGAAGTAATACTTTACGCCTTTCTTGATTTCGTTGCGCAAGTTGTTCGAATACGATGTTAACGGAAAAATGATAAACTGGCTTGAATGTAATTATTTTTTTTACGTTTGCCTTTTGCAAACAGCTTTTTCTATATAGATTTTAAAAAAATCATATGCTTAGGGGCGCTATATGAGTATTACGTATGCACAAAAGAATAAAAATGCGGTACAGACGAAACGTGAAAATTCCGTCTCAATCATTGATTCATCTTCACAAAGCAAATCACTCCAGCGTAAAGCTGATATGGTGAATAACGCTGCGCAACGAGCCGAGGCTCCGCGACCGAACAACACAGGAATGCCGGACAATCTAAAATCCGGTATCGAAAGCCTTTCCGGTTTTTCGATGGACGATGTGCGAGTGCATTACAACAGCAGTAAACCCGCAACTGTTCAGGCTCTTGCGTACACGCAGGGAACAGACATCCATGTTGCCCCCGGTCAAGAAAAACACCTCCCGCACGAAGCGTGGCATGTCGCACAGCAAATGGCGGGAAGGGTTTCGCCAACAACGAACATCAACGGCATGCCGGTGAATGATAACGCAGCGCTGGAACACGAAGCCGATGTCATGGGCGAGAAGGCTGTGCAATGCAAGAACGATTCAACTAGTAATCCAACTCTAGCAAAAATTCCTTTAAATTCTACAACTAAGCAATGCGGCAAAGGAGGCAAAAGAGGCGAAGCATGGGATGGTTCTTATTCTATTATAGAACACGCAAGCAAAACAACATTAGATGGTTATCCGGCCATTGCTACATTTGAACAAATGATAAAAAATCACGAAATAATCCATGAAAATTTGGCAAGACCAGATGGATGTAGTTATGCTTTGGAAAAGGGGGGATATGGAAAATGTCATTACGATAAGATGAAAAATGGTACCAAAACAATAAAAATAATAAAGGTTTATGCTGATCCTGAAATTGGTACTAGTACAAAACTACGCATAAACTATACCATAAATGCTGGCCACACGTTAACTTGCCAAAAAACTGTGTACAAAGGTCACTAAAAAAATAGAAATTCAACGGAATTCCCCTCATAAAAACTCTTGAGTACTCTACACAAAAAAAGCCGAAGACAAAATCCTCGGCCATTTTTATTCTATCAAAATTTCAAACAGGTCTTTATTCCTTTTGGCAAAGCAGTCAATCTTCTATTTCATCGTAAGCATCAAGTTGCTCTTCTATTCCAGGCTTATCACCCATTACGCAATGCACTGAAAAATAGTGATTCTTGTAAAAGTTATCTCGTGACATATTTTCATAACCCTTAGCTCCGGTATTGGTTCCATCAGAAGTGTTCTCTGTAGAAGACCAAAAATAGGAGTACTTATGCAAGCCTTTCCAGTAGTAATCGCCATTTTGAGATTGGTAAAAGAGTCTCCCTGCGGGTAACTGGGTAAACCTAAAATCGTCCGTTCCGTTTTGCTTTCCCATATAAGGATCTGGACACTTTCTGGATGGGTGGCATCACGAACTCCATCACGATTTTGGAACAGATGACCCCTACCTGTTCTTCATGAAAATGCTGGACGATAGCCAGAGCGCGAAAGAGGCGAATGAGAACATCATGGGCACTACCCCGAATAACATCCCCATCGTAACGCTATTTCCTCACCCTCTCGGTCCTAAAAACCTGTCCCCATTCAAATGGATCATGTGTTCCGGCATTTCGGCAATCCACACTTCGGTATCCCAAGCCAAATCAGCCGCGAACTTTTTATAGGTTGCAAAATCAAGGAATGCCGTCACAAAGATTTTCCCAGCCTTGACTTTCTTGGTCAAGTCGCTGAGTTCAACAATTCTCTTTGGGTCCATCGGTCCTACTGATGTAACGGCCTCCACAAAGAAAAGCCAGTTCTTTTCTTCGTTATAAAAGACGACATCGGGCATTTTGTCATGCAAAGTAATAGCAAAGCCAAGTTTCTTTAGAGTCTCAACATCCTTCACCAAATCTTTTTCTGTCGTATCGCCCACATATAGGCATTTGGCATTCGGAGCGAATCTCGGAGCAAAATCTTCAACAATAGCCTTTTGCAGTTTATTATGCTTACCCGGTGAAAGCGTCAACTGCAGACCATTTACAGAAAGCGCTTGTTTCTGTTTGTCTTTTTTCGAAGCATAGATGCTTTTGAGAGACTCATGTTTTTTCAGGAACGCCTTTACAGATTCTTCAGAACCCTTGTTTTTTAGCACATTCAAAAATTCTTCTGTCAATCGGTAGCGGTAATTTGGACTGTTCGTTGCCAGCCCATTATCCTCGACAAAAGCGGCTGTCCTAAAATGATGCAACGCATTTTTACGGACTGTTTCACGAGTGTTTTCGGCATAGGGTGTTTCACGATAGAACATGTTGATGTAACTCATCATATCGTGAATACGAATCCATTCATTCTGTGCGCATTCCCATTTGCTCTTTGGGTAGATTTTTGCCATGACCAGTAACACATAACAGCACAAGTCATTTTGCTGTTTTTCGGGAACGCCAAGAGCGATTAAGATTTTTCGGATTTTCTCGACATTGTTCATGCACAGGCCTCCTGAAGGATTTCATCGCACTTTCTTTCCGAAAAATCCTTGCTCTTTATAAGCATTCTGCCCATCTCCTGAATCTTTAGCATGTCCGGAACAGGCATAGAATTTACTTCGGTTGAATTGACCTGGGTTGAACCATTCAAAATTCTATAGTACGAATCATAAAGGGTCGAATTGAACAATACATACAGCCCATAAACGGTACATTCAGAAAGTTCTTCTTCGCCATCTATGAAGTTAATCTTGTTTTGTGTGCTGATGAATTGATACCCAGGGAATTTCCGTTTAAGATAAATTCCGCTTTGCAGTCTGCGTTTTTCTTCCTTGGATGTAAAGCGTTTTACGAAAAGGTAATTCCTGTTTTTTTGCAGCAGACTCTGTTTTTCGTTGGACACGAATTCATGCTCTATCCCCGCAGGGAATGAAACCCGTCCTTTTTTGATATGACGACTATAGAAAAGGGGAACATTGTTTTCAGATTCTTCCGATTCTAGCAACTCCGGAACACGAAAATCAACGACCAAACCGGTTTTCATTTTCATTCCTAAACTCGGTAATGTATTTTCGAAAGAACTGATTGTCTTTAGTACCTTCAGATTTTCCTTGTTTGCCGGCAGATAAACATAGTTGGTCAATGGGGACACTACTGTATCGTATGGAGCCTCGAAATGATGTATTTTGCTAAAATCGCCGTTGCCTTTCGTTGTTGAAATAGTAACCTTTGGAGAATGATTTTGTTGCTTTTTCAACTTGAAAATCATCGTTTCTTGCAAAACGGATTCCTTGTCAAACACATCGGTTCTGCTTTCAAACAAGTGAATTCGTTCTAATGAAGAGTTGCTGATTAAATATTTTCTAAAACTCTCAAAGTATGCGCCCGATGTCCAAGAGCGGGGCGTAATGTAAACCATTTGCCCGTTTTCTTTGAGATTGAAAATTCCCATTGCTGCAAAAAGGAAATATAAATTTGGGGCTCCATGACATACTTCTATGATCAAGTCGTATTTCTTCGTTTCCGTAGCAAAAAGGTTGCCATTGAAAGAGTCTCTTTGGGAGAGTATATAATTGTCTTCGATGACTTCGTAAGAAAACTTCTTGTATTCCTTTTTAACCAATTCAAGGTTGGACTTGAGCAACGGTAAAACATGCGAATCGTTTTCGTAACACACAACTTCAACTTTTACCGAAGAATCTTGTTGCAAAATTCTTTCTGCAACCGAAATAGCCAAAATGCCGGAACCAGCCCCTGCATCTAAAATGGAGACACTCTTTTTCAAATCAGCCAAATCAAATAACGACGCCATAAAACGAGCGGTTTCGACACTCGTAAAAAATTGCCCATACTCTTTTCTCAGAGTTTTGGGCATCTGCGATATGAAGTCATTTGTTTTTTGGCAGATAATATTCAGCATAATTCAAAAATACATAAAATAAATGTCAGTAAAATGACATCAATGGGACTATGTATTAAAAATACTCCAAAATCATCCGGCGTCATTTTTTTCACCCCACCCACTCTCCAAAATTCTCCGGCGTAACGGTCTCGATTTCGGCTTCGGGATATCGGTTCGTAAAGGCCTTGGTGATGCGGCTTTTCTTTTTCGGGTTCCACTTGAATTCGAACGCCTTGATTTTTGAGCCGCAGACTTCAAGATAGTCCACTTCCATCTGGTCGGTCGTCCGCCAAAAATAGGGGAGTCCATCTGCGCGGCTGTAGGCGTTTCTTTTCATGCGTTCACTGATGGCGTAGTTTTCCCAAAGAACCCCGATGTCGTTCCTTTGCGGCACGGGCGTAAAATCGTTCAGTACGGCATTGCGGATTCCGTTATCCCAGAAGTAATATTTTACGCCTTTCTTGATTTCGTTGCGCAAGTTGTTCGAATACGACGCAAGCGGGAAAATGATAAGCTAGGTTAAATGTAATTAAATTTTTATATTAATCTTTTGCAAACAGCTTTTTCTATATAGACTTTGGGGAAAAAAATATATGCTTAGGGGCGCTATATGAGTATTACATACGCACAAAAGAATGAAAACGCGGTACAGACGAAACGTGAGAAATCAGTCTCAATCATTGATGCATCCTTCCAAAGCGAATCCCTCCAGCGTAAGGCGGATATGGTGAATAATGCAGTGCAGCGTGCTGAGGCTCCGCGACCGAATAACACGGGAATGCCGGACAACTTAAAAGCTGGTATCGAAAGCCTCTCCGGTTTTTCAATGGACGACGTGCGTGTGCATTACAACAGTTCTAAACCCGCTACGGTTCAGGCTCTTGCGTATACGCAGGGAACAGACATTCACGTAGCTCCAGGTCAAGAAAAATACCTCCCGCATGAAGCATGGCACGTTGCTCAGCAAATGGCTGGCCGAGTTTCTCCCACCACGAACATCAACGGCATGCCGGTGAATGATAATGCCGCGCTAGAACATGAAGCCGATGTAATGGGCGAGAAGGCTGTGCAGTGTAAAGCTTTTGGAATAGAGAAAAAAAATAAAAGAATAGATTCAAGTTGTTGTCAGATGGCTAAAACAATACAGGAATTACAATATGATAATTCAGTGATAGAGTTGCTTTACAGTGTAAATCAATTTATAATGAATCATGAATTTAATAATGAAGATGATAAAAATGCTGCGGAAAAAATAAAAGGAGAAAGTGCTTTATATATAAGAAAATGGAATGATTTTTGTTTGAAACATGATTCTGAAGTTGCTTATTACATAAGTGATATAAAAAATATGCTCAGCTTTGTCAAACGTATGAATGTTGGCGGTTATTTATTGGATTACCATAAGGCTGATGAGGTTATTTCAGATTTGCTATTTTTAAAGAATGAACTTAAAGAAAGAGTAAGAAACTTTGAAATAACATGTGGTATAAAAGAAGAAAATGATACTCATTTTGATATAGTTTGTGCGAATGCTATGGAAATGTGTGATCGTGTGAAAGATAAATATATAAAAGCTTATTTTGGGAAAAAAAATAAGGGTCTAGTCAAACAGAAATATTCAGAAATAAAGAATGGACTAAATAAAATACAAAAAAACCGATTGTATGTTAATAATTATACGGCTGAATCTAATGTGGAGGCATATGTATATAAAGACGAGGATCCTGAACATAATAAGCATGCTGGTAAAATTCGTCTTACTAGGCTTTATCGTTTGGCGACTGAAAAAGGAAAGAATTCAAAAGCAGGGATGCTTATTCACGAAGCTTCTCATTTGGAACTAAAAACGAATGATTTGGCTTATGGTCCTGCAGAATGTAAAAAATTGAGAAAAAAATCACCTAGTAAAACAGTGGACAACGCTGATTCATATGCTATGGCCGCTGAATCGATTTCTCCACCTTGGTTTGTTTAAATGCAGACGACTTATACTCGAAAAAATGATGCTATTCAAAGAACGGCTGAAAATTCAGCCGCCTCCGTTAACGATTCCTCTTCGCAAATCAAATCCCTCCAGCGCAAAGCCGACATGGCAAACGCTGCCGCCCAGCGTGCAGTGGCTCCGCGACCGAATAACACTGGAATGCCGGTAAATTGCAATGATGTTATTCAATGCTTTAATTGTCCCGCATATTTTGAAACAGAAAATGACGAAGGTTGCCCAAATTCGAGATATTATGTGTTTAGAGATCATTTAGTGCGCATAGCTCCAATAAATACAAGAAGGTTCCCTACTCAAGAATATCATGAGGAAAGAAGAAATTTTGTTTATGTTCAAAGTGATGCTGCTCGTGAATTTTTAGAGGATCGTCCAATGCTTATGAAAAAAATTGAAGAATCTGACTACAGTAAGGATGTTGCAACATTAGACTTTGAAGTTGAATGCAATGGGGTAAAATTAGGCTTTTTTAAACGTTGGCGTAAAAAAAATTCGCTAAAAGAATTGAATAAGAACTATTATTCACAAATTTCAAGAACGCCGCAAATAGGGCTTAGTCCTTTTGACTGGGATGACGAATCCAGTCATCCTGGCCATCCTATAACAAGTAAGGAAGTTTTTAAAGATGATGCTGGTTTACAAAAAAAATTAGATGAAGAAAAAAATTTGGATATATATAGAAATCGAAATGAACATGCTAATATATTTGCTGGAGAACATGCAAAAGAAATTCAGGATGCCTTAAATCAGAATCTCGGATGGCATTATGGTCCGGAAAATCCTACTACGGCAAATGAAGAGGATTTTGAAGAAAGCAATAGAATGAATATGGATACATATTTTGAGTTTCTTTGGGATCTCGCGTTAGATGATGCTGAGGCTGGTGATGGGGTAGAACGCTCTAGAGATATTTTTGATGAGCGTTTTGCTGATGATGGTATAGTTAAATCATATTTTGCTCGATTGCCTAGATTTACAGGTGGTTCTATTGATGAAAAATGACGATAAAGTTGCCACACTTCCTGAACCAATTGCTCAAAGACTTTTATCTATAGACCTTCGTCTTGTTAGACCAATATTGCATTTCCGAAAAAGAAAAACAAATTTTTGCTAAGCTATAGCATTTGTGATAAAATCATATATTTCGTGGGCTATATGAGTATTACATACGCACAAAAGAATAAAAACGCAGTACAGACGAAAGTCGGGCGACTTTTGGGTAAAATCCACAAGTGATTAAAACTGATTAATCAGTGATTAAAGTGATTAATCACTTTTTCTCAAATTTCAATTTGCCGTTTTTCGCATGAAATCGGCGATTTTTCTTTTGGCATGCTTTTCGCATACGTTGCGGCATGAAAAAGAAAAATACTACACCGCATAAATCTCTCGAAGACTATCTCGTAAAGCCCGGCGAACAAAGTCCGTATGCCAATTTGCTAATCGATCTCGCGTTCAAAAAGGCGTTTGATCCCGACAAACCAGCCAGTCGCGAAAACCTTGTGAACCTGTTGAATGACCTGCTCGCGCCGCAACTCAAGCGACCGATCAAGAGCGTGAAAACTCGTAATGTCGCAAAGAATCTGAGCGGCAGCAAAGAATCTCGCACGGCGATTTTTGACCTACACTGCGAAGACGATGCGGGCAATTTGATTGAAATTGAAGTTCAAATCCGTAAACTGAAAAACTTCTCAAAGAGGCTCGCTTTTTACGCCAGTGAAATGGTCGCGAACCAAGCTGAAATCGGTTCGGGGTGGAAATTTAATGTCAAGCCAACATATGTTATTGCAATTACGCAAAAGACGGTTTTCAAGGACAATCGCATCATCCACCGCGCAACAACCGTTGATTTGGAAACTGGGGAACAGTTTGTT
>NZ_CACZDK010000039.1 GCF_902779965.1 Fibrobacter succinogenes
CATGACCGCTGGTTCCTGGACCGCATCGCCACGCACATCCTCGCTTACGAAGGCGATTCCAAGGTGGTGTGGTTCGAAGGCAACTGGAGCGAGTACGAAGCTGATCGTCGCAAGCGCCTCGGCGAAGATGCGGACAATCCGAAGCCCATCAAGTACAAGACCTTGACGAGACAATAAGGCGGAGCCTTATTGCCTCAGTAGGCAGTAGACAGTAGACAGGAAAAATGGCGGCTAGAGCCTGCCCCGGACAAGTTCCGGGATTCCGGGGTCGTCATTTTCTCTCTCGTGTCATCCTGAGCGAAGCCCGTAGGGCGAAGTCGAAGGATCCAGTGAAAATAGAAATGCTCTGGATTTATTCCAGAGCGTTTCTTTTTTTAGGGAAAAATTAAAACATCTTCACAAACATATCTTTTTCTGGCTTCCAATAAATTTTTTTATCCATTAAAAAGTCTTGGCAATACGTTCCCGGTTTTAGGAATTGATAATCTTGCCGATCTGTTTCGAGTTGAGTCACTTTGTTGTATTTGAAAGTCCTTACATAGCCTGGATTCATACAGTACATTACGCTTACTTTTTCAAGCTTGCCTAGTGCAAGATCAAATGCGGGTACGACTTCATTAATCCCTTGTTCTATTTTTGCAAGAAATGCAGCTTGTTTGTTTTCGCAATCCAATTCAATTTCGGGTGTTATATCGGAATTGATGTCAATTGAGTCCTGCACTGCTTTGATTGCTGTTGCTACAAGGCAAAGGGCTTTCATGTTAAATAATTTGTAGATGCTATAAGTTGTTGCTTCAGTTTGGTTTCCTGGGTCTTCAGGATAGTAGGTTTTTGCTTTCCATAAGCTATCTGTAACCATTAGATAGTTTGAAACAATACCTTTATCATTTCGACAGAGTACTTTTCTTGGGGCATAGATTGTGCAGTCGGCAAAAGAGCATATTGCTAATAGGAGCGTTAATAAGATGAGTTTCTTTTTCATGTTGTAAAAGATAATTTTTTTTACTTGAAACGTTTGCTTGGAATAGCAATTTTATAACCCATATAACATAAAGTATCTAATTTAAGTTCAATCTTCTTTAAACAAAAAGTTTGTTGGATTTTCAAGGAAATCGCGAAGGAAAAATTCGTTTAAAACGCCCACCAAATGCCGAGTCCTCCTAAAGCCGCCATGCCTAAGCCGCTGCCTATCATCGTCCCTGCTTTATCTTGATAGTCTTCGTCGTGTTTTTTATCAAGTCCGATACCTGTGAAGGCAATTCCCAAAATAACAAATCCAACTGAATATACGCCTACGAGGATTTTTAATACGGAAAAATCGTGCTCTGGAGTTTCTTCTGTTGTAAAGTCCGAGGCCGCCATTGTGCGGTCTTCTTGCATCTTTAGGACCATCGGTGGCGTAAGGGACACCGCAAAAGAGCTTGAAACAAGCAAAGAAAGACTTAGAATAAACGCAGCCAGAAATTTCATATGGGAAAATATAAATACTTTTGTCGACCTGCAGTCATACCGTTGCTTTAAAGATCGGTAAGCCCATACTTCTCTCTTAATTCCTTCTTCTCGTATCCCTTCACGACTTCGAGTACGTTGCCGCCGGAAAGATCGATCGCTGCGGCCATATTGAAATCAAGTTTGATGTGAGAGTGCTTTACATAGATGAGGGCTTGGACTACGTTTTGTACATTACCGCCGGCAAGGTAATGAGCTTCAAGTTTTTCCATGTCAATTGGGATGTGTGCTTTGCAACTTCTGATGTGTGCATCGACGATTGCTTCTAGCGGAACCCTGCGTAGCAGCATGCCAATAAGATGAAAAAAGCGCACGTTCGTATTTGCGTTTGAAAATTTGCCTTGGAGCCACAGCGAAAAAACGTTAAAGTGGTTCAAAATTACGAGAATTATGAAGAAAATGGCAAGTACTATAATTAGAATGGGAGTGACTGTCATAGTTTCATTAATATAATCTCTTTTTTCTATTGAAGTGCGGTTTTCTCGGTTTCGACACCCTTTCCGGTTCTATTTCGCTAAAACTCAATTCTCTCCGGGAACGCTTCTTTTCTCATGATTCCCCACATCTTGTCAATGTAAGAGAGCGTGTAGAATTGTTCGTAGTAATGATAGTAAAAAGCGCCCTTCATGGTCGTGGAATAGATTCCGTTTTCTTTTGTCAAAAATCCGAGTTTCTGCGCTAGCCAGAAATCAAAGCCGTACATTTTCTGGAGCGGGACTCCAAAGAACTGCTCGAATTTCTTTTCGTCCAGTTGCATGCTGTAAAGCGTCCAGAACAGGTAATATACCATCCTCTGCCTTGGCGTGAAGCGGATGGTCAATGAGGTCGGCAGCTTATCGCTGTCAATCCTCTTGCAGTATTCTTCTACGGAAAAGGTATTTATCTTGAATTGCTTTTGAAGGAGCGTCGTGGCGGAACATCCGAATCCGAGGAAACTGTCACGGGTCATGGAAGAATACTTGGCTTCTTTCTTGTTCGAAAAAGTCCAGATGGAACTGCGGTGGTAACCTTTTTCGTTGAAGTAGGCGGTGATTCGGTCTAGCAGCTCCTTTTTCTGCTTTTTCGGCATCGTTTTTACTTTGCTTTTGGTAAAGGAAAAATCGATGAACGGGTAAATCGCCACGTGGTTGGCGCCGCTTGCGAATGCGGTGTCTACGTCCGCTTTGATGTCTTCGTAGGTCTGGTCGGGGAGCGCGAAGATGAAGTCCATGGAAACCGTTTCGAATTCCACGGCGCTTAGGGCTTCTTTTAATTTGTTTGCGTCAACTTGCTTTCGCCCGAGAATGTTCTGGTATTTCTCCTGGAATGACTGGATGCCTATGCTGATTTTTGTAACGCCCGCATCTTTCAGTTTTTGGAGTGTCTCGATATTTACGTTGTCGGGGTGCAGTTCGGCGCCGATGCCTTCGGTCACGGTAAAATGTTCCCGAATCGCTTCGATGATTTCGCTGATTCTATCCGCAATTAGGGCTGGTGTGCCGCCACCAAAATACAGGCTGGTCGTTTCCTTCTTGCCTTTGTATTGACCACCGACTTTGTGGATTTCCCTTATCAACGCGTCAATGTACCTGTCGCATAAATCCTTGTTGTAAACGATCTTGCAATAGGGGCAGAATGTGCAGATGCTTTTGCAGAAAGGGATGTGGACATAGAGCCCGAGATTCTCACATTCCTCGAAGGGGAGAATCTCGTCGTATTCGTTTTTGAATAAAAAAGGCTTAATGGACCGGGTCAGCCACGCTCTTGTTAAAGTCGTTCTCAAACTCATTCAAAAAACTCTCGTTAGCTTATACGTACTTGAGGTATGTCCTTACCGCTTCGAAGGCGATTTTCAAATTGCCCCTGAAAAGCAGGGTGTATTCCGCGACAAAGAAGTAGCCACATTCTTCGCAAAGTCCCGGAACGTCGATGCACCTTCCGCATACCGAAATCTTGCCATCTTCAATAACTAGGCACTGATAACATGGGGTGGGGAAGCTGTTGTTGACGAGGTACGGGAGCGATGCTTTGAGATTGAATATCGGGTAGCCTTTGTCCATCATCTGCAAGATGGTGTCTGCTATTTTCTGCTTTTCTTCTTTGGACAGGAAAAGGTTTCTCGTGTCGGGATAAGGCGTGTGGAAATTGAACGAGACCGCCCTCACGTTTTTCGTGTCCTTCGCAATCTGGCAGACGTCCCGCACAGCGTCTTTGTTGATTTGGTTGATGGCCATGTAGAAGCAGATGTTGTCCGCAGTGGCGTTCTTGACATTCTCCATGATGGTATCGAACGTGTTGCCTCTGATGGCGTTATGGCGTTCCCTGTCGCCGTCAAGGCTTAAGAGAATCAAGTCCGCTTCGGGCAAGTCGATGGGCTGCGTTCCGTTCGTGACCACGTTGACAATCATGAAGCCCATTCTCTTGGCTTCGATGACCAGATCCCTGACTGTCAAATCGCCGTCTCTCCACAAGAACGTTTCGCCGCCGCAGAAGAATAGAATCCGCGCGCCCATGTCGTACAATGTCTGCATCTCCTTTTTGATCTGGGTGTAGGGATGCATGATTGAAGTGATGTTGTTGACGGAACAGTGCTTGCATTTCAGGTTGCAGCGGTCGGTTACGATGACGGTGCCTAAAATCGGATCTTTCTTTTTGAAAAGGACTGTCTTTAGCCAGAAGTTCGCGAAGTAAATGAAGGACGAGATTTTCATTAAAATTTTCCTTTGACAAATGCATCTTTATCACTAACTCGTTAAGATATTATACAAAAAAGTGGACGTTGCGGAGTTGATTTTGTTTTTTGGCGTTTTTTTACGTGACTTTTTGAAAAAAAAGATTGTTTTTTACGTAAAATTTAGAATAAAATAACTAAATTGAGCCGCTGTAATTGATTTTTGGTGACTTTGTGTGGATTTTGGAGGCTGAGAAAGTGTATTTTGGATGAATTTTGGGGCAAAAAAAGAACTTAGCTCGGAAAAAATGCATAATTATTACGTATAACGTAAAAATTTTACGTAACAAAATAGAAAAATTGGCATTTTTTTACGTAAAAAATGGCGTTTTTTCATAATCAGACTTTTTTTCAGGCCTTTCGCTTTGCAGAATTTTGCTTTCGTGATGATTAAACTATCTTTTGGTTAAATATCGCATTCTTAATCACCAACCACTGTTTACTAACCACTAGCACTGACCTCATTGCTCACAACCTCTATGCTCCATGTTTTTAAACACGAACTTCGTTTGATTTTCAGGGATCCGCGTTTCTGGATCCCGTTCATCATCCCGCCGGTGATTCTTGCGGCGAGCCAGGCGATTGCAGTGTCGCGTTACGGTGGCGAGATTATGCAGGGCATGGAAAGCTACATGATGCTTTTGCTCGGCTGCCTGATGGCTCCGATGGGTGCACCCTTGGCGGGCGATTCTTTTGCCGGCGAGCGCGAACGCAATTCGCTGGAACTTTTGCAGCTCTCTCCGATTGCGCCTGCGAAACTCTTTTGGGGCAAGCTGTTTGCGATTCTCCCGTTCCCTCTGGTGTTTGCGCTTTTGGCGCAGCTTGGCTACTGGTTCTCGCATTCCGAGATTTCAACGACTGCGGCGGTGGCATCAATGCTTGGTGCGCTCTCGGCGGTGCTTTTGACGACGGCGTTTTCTCTGATGGTTTCGCTTCGCGTAAAAACCGTCCGTGCGGCGACTCACATGACGTTGTTCTTTATTGTTCCTCTTCTTTTGTTAGTGCAAATGGGGCATGAGGTATTTTTGCAGGGCTTGCTTTTGCCGGTTGCAATTCTGGTATTGTCTACTATAATTAGCGTTTCTGTGACTGTTGCGGGAATGCGAAAATTTGTAAGTTTATAGATTACGATATAAATAAAAAAGGAGAAATGAAATGAAAAAAATTTTGTTTGCACTTGGAATGCTTGCAATGTTTACTGTTACCGCCTGCGATGATTCCGCATCGAGTGGCGATAGTAATGGTTCCGGTTCAAATACAACGAGCAAAACGACAGGAAGTTTCCCGCCGAATGGGGACGAAGGCTTCTATTGCGATGTTACGGATGGCACAAATGCAGATGGCTCGTACTGGAAGCAGATTAAGGTGAATATTCCGAAATACAAAGGCCATGTGGAAAAATTTACGTTTGACCAAAACGGCACTGGGACTCAGTATTACGAAGACTCCTTTTTTTATACAACGTCTTATGAAAAAACGGCCATGTGCTTGGAGTATGAAGACGGGTTAAAAGAAAACTCACACAAGAGAAATTATACCGAAACTTATTGTGGAAACGGATTCTATTATTTTGTTATTAGCTTCCAGAACTTACACTTGGAAACGCTTCATTCGCAGGTGGACGATTACGAAGATGATTGCAAAGATTACGAAAAGAAGTGGAAAGACGGCGATTACGACGAATTCATAGAAAAAAGGACTTGGAGATAATCTATAAGGAGAATGCCTCCGCTCTTAGCGGAGGCATTCAAATAGGGTAACTATAAGCCGGGTTCTGTACTCCAATGTTGCCATCGGAGCGATGACCATCTCTCTGGACGAATCGTTACCGACCGCCTCAAGCGACCTACCCGGATATCCAGCTGGCACGGGCCGCACCAGGTCCTTGCGGACGGAATCCTGCTTGGTCTTGCACCGGATGAGGTTTACCTAGCCACTCCTGTCACCAGTCGCGCGGTGAGCTCTTACCTCGCCGTTTCACCCTTACCTGCATTGCTGCGGGCGGTCTATTCTCTGTTGCACTTTCTGTCGCGTTTCCGCGCCTGGACGTTATCCAGCATCATGCCCTGCGGTGCCCGGACTTTCCTCCAGCCGTGAAGCCGGCGGCCATCCGCTACCCGCCATGAAATTTAGAAAAAGCGAAGGAAATGTGCAAGAGCTTTTGAGTTGCTAGTTCTGTGTTACAGAGGCCACTTTGTGGCAGTTCCGAGTTCTAAGTTACAGAGGCTGCTTTGCGGCAGTTCCAAGTTACTAGAGAATTTCATATTAAAGTATTCTATTAACTAGTGACTAGTAACTAAATCGAAGGTTCTTCAAATGCATTTTTCTAAGTTCTAGGTTCTAAGTTCTAAGCTCTAATTTTGTATATTGTATCCGTGAAAAATTTATTGTTTAGTTTGTTTTGCCTTTCGTCTGCTGCGCTTGCCGCTGCTGATGCTGTTTCTGTTGATTCTGCAACTTCTCCTGCGACCGAAATTGGTATGGATTCTGCTTCGTCTGAAACTGTGGATTCCAATGCCGTGTTCCGCGTAGATAAAATTCGCTACCATATTGGCGATGCGTTTGACGATTCAAAGGCTCATTCGAAATACGACCGCTGGGCGTATGATATTTTGAATTTGGTGCATATCGAAACGCGAGAGGTGACTGTCCGTAAGCTTTTGCTTTTTGATAAAGGAGACTTTGTCAATCTGAATTTGCTGCTCGAAGCGGAACGTTTTTTGCGCAGCCAGAAGTTCCTTTCGGATGCCAATATTTCTGTATCTAGCGAAGAAGGCAAAAATATTGTGGATGTTCAGACGAGCGATAACTGGACGTTGACGATACCTTTTGCTCTTGGTTTTTCGGGGAGTGAATGGAGCTACGATAACTTAGTTTGGGGTATTGGCGTTCAGGAAAGCAATTTCCTTGGGCTTGGTCAAAAGCTCGGCTTTTACTTTGGACATGACGAGTTCCGTGACATGTGGCAGTTGGAATATGGCGACCCGCATTTCCTTTTCCGTTATAACCATTTGGATTTCTTGTATAGCTACAATACGGATGGATACCTTGCACATTGGAAAATGTATGTGCCGTACCTTAGCCGCGGAGTGAACCAGTGGGCTTACACTCTCGAAGGTTTAAAGAATAAGCGCAATGTCTTTTACTATGGTCGCGGAGAACTTCCATCGGGCGCAAAAATTTATGATTATACGCACAATAGGGCGTTCCTCAATCAATTAGAAATTACCCGTAAGGATCCGGACTACAAGAAAAAGAGCGAACGTGAAATCGATTCGATTGCTACGGATAAATACCTCAACTCGCTCTCGCGTTACAACGGTAAAAAATCTGTGAAGCTTATGGCGATTGAGGATTTTATTACCGATTCCTTGAGTTTCCGATTCAGCCGCTCGTTTGGTGGATCGCAACGCAAGCTCTACTTGGGTGCGACTTATGATTACCTGCGAGAAACGGCAAAGAAAGGCCGAGTATTGCCTTATCCGTTTATTTATGGTGATGATGTGTATGCCATTGATTCTGCAAGTGCTGTAAATGAATGGACTCAGGAACGCAAGGATTCCCGCCTTGGCTTTTATATCATGTACTCCAATTTGCGTTACGAAAAAATCAAGAATTTCCACAACGCCAGATGGACCGAAGATATAGATAAAGGATTTACTGTCAAGGCGCAGCTTTCGAAAAATTACGAACAGCTAGGAGCCAACAATAACGACATTCGTTTGGATTTTTGGACGGACCTTTATCTCGGACGCCAGAATCATCATTTGACATTGAATTCGTACATGTATTTTTATTTGGATCATGGAAAGCGTCATGATTTTTATGGTCGTTTGAATGGCGAGTACATTTTCCATCCGAGTACGCGTTTCTCAACGGCGCTGTCGGGACTTGTAGACTTGTATGATGATGCCAAGTTGGGCTACCAGTTGACACTTGGCGGTTCTGATGGCTTTGTTGGATTCCCGACGGGATTCTATGCGGGGCAGGCTCGCGTTTATGGCAATTTGGAACAGCGCTGGTTCCCTGATTTTGAAATTCTTACGCTTGCGCCTGTTGTTGTTGCGTTTGGAAGCGTTGGCGAAACGGCTCCGTCGATTAAAGATATTAGGCGTAAGGATTTGATTTATGTCCTTGGTTTGGGTGTTCGTTTTGTACAGACAAAGTCTATTACTCGTTTGATCAACAAGATTGACGTGAGCATTCCGTTGAATGGTAAACTCAAAGGAACGCCTCATTATTCTGTGACCACATCGTATTCCTTGTAATTTTGTAGACAAACTTTTTTAAGAAGAGAGAACATGGCGATAGACGAAGAAAAAAATCAAGACGAGGCTGCTCGCGAAAATCGTCGGAGAAGGGCTCGCGAAGTCAAGTGCATTTTTATGCGTGTTGAAATTATCATCGGTGTTATAGCCATGATTGCGGGTGCTTGGCTTACGGTTCTTGTGTGGAACGAAGGTTATTTCCCGGGCGCTTTGATGCTTGTGATGACTGGCGCTATTAACGTTTTTTTGGCTGCAAAGGAATTGATAAATCCGACAGATCATATATTGCATTGGCAGTCGGTTTTCTTTTTGATTGTACGCCGTGCGATGTTCTTTTTGAATGTCGTGCTGATTGCGTTGGTATTTGGCACCATGACGCGTTTGCTTTAAGCGAATGCGCGTGGTGCGTTAAATGGCGTGCTAATGAACTCCGTCTTCGTTGGCGGAAGGCTTTTCGTTATACCAGGCTTGAATTTTTTCTTTGGCGGTTTCGTTGAATGCAGAACCGTCTTTTAATATGTGGTCGGCGCGTTCGAGCGTTTGCGAAATGAGTTCTTGGTCGTGGATCCAGTCAAACCAGCGGAATACCCAAGCGCCGCTTTGTTCGTTGCCTTCGAGGTTGCCGGCGCCGCGCGTTTTGAGGTCGAGTTCCGCGATTTCGAACCCGTCTTCGGTGGCGGCAAATTGCGATAGGCGTTCCATGCTTGTTTCAGCGGCTTCGCCTTCGGGAATCATCAAGAAGCACCAGGCTTCTTGATTACCGCGACCGACGCGTCCGCGCAGCTGGTGGAGCTGCGCCAGACCGAATCGGTCTGGCTGGTCGATGACCATCAGGTTTGCTGTTGGAACGTTCACGCCGACTTCGATAACGGTGGTTGCAACTAGGATCTGGATTTCGCCGGCGGCAAAGCGCTTGATGATTTCATCGCGTTCGCGGTCGTCCATTTGCCCGTGGACGCCGGCGACTTTGAGCCTGGCAATATTTGCATCGGTGTGGCCGAAGGCGGCGATAAAAGAACGCATTTCGTTCACGATGTCATCGACACTGCGGGCGTTTCCGTCGTTTGCGGCTGAATCCGTGGAACTGCCCGCGAAACCTGCCGAATTAGTTGAACTGCCCACGGATCCTGCCGCGCTTCCTGAGTTGGATGCGCCGGAGCCATCCGCATTCACGCGACTTGCAATCCAGTAACAGAGGTTCCCGCCGGCGGCTTCCTTACAAATAAATTGCTTCATCGATTCGCGTTTCGCGGCGTTCACGAGTCGTGTCTTGATGGGCTTACGGCCTGCGGGCTTTTCCTTAATGCTGATGACTTTCAGGTCGCCATACAGTGTCATGGCGAGGCTTCGCGGAATCGGCGTAGCGCTCATTACGAGCATGTCGGGGTAATCGCCTTTGGCGAGAAGCGCTTCGCGCTGGCTTACGCCGAAACGGTGTTGCTCATCGATGATGACAAATCCGAGTTTTGCAAAATAAACGTCTTTGCTGAACAGCGCGTGCGTGCCAATAACAACGTTGCAGAGGCCCATTTGCAGTTCACCGAGAATGACTTTCTTTTCGGCGGCGGGGGTTGCCCCGACAAGCAAATGTACGCGAATTCCTGCGGCGTCAAAGAACGGCTTGAGCGATTTGAAATGCTGCCTTGCGAGAATGTCGGTTGGCACCATCAATGCGCATTGTTCGCCTGCGCCGCAGACTGCCATAATCGCAAGCATGGCAACGACTGTTTTGCCGCAACCCACATCGCCTTGCAATAGTGCATGGAATTGCTTTTTGCCATTGAGCCCGTCAATAATCGTGCTCAGCGCCGCGTCCTGACCTGTGGTCAGTTGGAACGGTAGGCGTGCTTTTGCCGCCATGACGTTCCCCAAATCAATTTGCCTTTCGTGACCGCGGATCTTTTGATTTTCGCGTCGCTTCACCATGCGCAAGCAGAACGGCAACAGCTCCAAAATCTTGAGTTCGCGTTTTGCCTTATAAATGGAATCAAAATCTTTGGGCATGTGGAGCGCACGGAGGTTGTCCATCACAGGCGCAAAGTGCAAATAGTCTGTGAGCTCGTGCGGGCATGCGTTGGGGAGAGTGAGCCCTGGAAAATTAAAAATCGTCTTGTAGAGATTGCGGAAGAACCGCTGCTCCATCTTTGCTTCGCGGCAAATTTCACTGATGGGATAAACGGGGAGAATTTGTCCGTTAAAGGCTTCGCCTTCGTCGAATGGTTGCATGTCTGGGTGCACCAGTTGCAATCCGCGATAAGAACCAACTACGCCAGAAACAAGCCAGCGTGTTCCGGGCTTAACTTTATTTGCGATAAAGCGTGTGCCGCGGAAAAATAAAAGTTGGATTTCGCCCGTGCCATCCGTGAGAACTGCCATGAATCGCGACATGCGCCCTTTGACGATACCTGCACGCGTGATAATTCCAATCACGACCGCGCGATCGCCATCGTGCAAGTCCGCAATCTTTGAAACCTTGGTCTGGTCAAGGTAGGTGCGCGGAATGTTGTATAAAAGATCGGTGATTGAATTTAAACCGGACTTGTTGAGTTTTTCAAGTCTCTTGGGACCGAGTCCAGGCAGGTTGGCTAAATCCATTTACTTGCCTGCTTTGTTTTGTTCTTGTTGCGCCTTGGCTTCTTCCAATCGCTTGCGGGCTTTGTCGCGAGCGTTGTCGCCAACAATGTTCATGTTTTTCCACGAAATGAGATGGATGGGGTTGCCATTCTCGTCCTTGAATCCAAGATCTTTCGTGTCAATGGCCATAATGGCTTTGTTAAGACCGCTGATGAATCCATTGATGTTGTCGATGAGTTCCTTAGACTGCAAAAGCGTTTCGTTGTCGATACCCTTTTCGATATTGGTGATAATATCGTTTGTCTTTTGTGCGTTTTCTTTAAGTGAAAAAATAACGGAATCGACGAGCGAAATCTTTTCGTTTGCGGCTGCGGCGACGGTCTTTATAGCGGTGTCCGCTTGTAGTGCCGTTTTGGAAAGAGCCTTGGTCGAAGAGTTCATTTGCTTAAATAGCTTGTTCAATTTCGGGCTAAGGGATCCGACCGTCTTTTCGGTATGTGCGAAAATATCTTCGATGGAGTGCATGGTTTCTTCATAGATTTCCTGTGCGGACCTATGAGATGCGTCTCCCTGGGAAAGCAGCAAAATTGTTTTTTGAACGGCTTCGAGTTGTTCGTTGACGTTCTCGATGAGTCGGAGCGTTTCTGCGATGCCTGGTTCGAAATGCCCTTGGAACACGTGGTTCTCCGGCATGATTTCGCCTGTTTTTGAGGGAATGATTTCGAGGCGGCGCTGACCCATGAGGGCGTAGTTTACGTTATTGAATTGTGTGCCTGCACGGAGCGTGAGTGGTTCTGTGAAGTGTATTTTTACTCGTGAACGATCTTTAAGCCAAATAACTTGGCCAATCGTTCCAACGCGGTAACCACGTAATACGACAGGATCTTCGGGTTGTAACGAACCGAGTTCATTGAAGTCGACAATCGCCGTTTGGTGCACGTTTTGGTGGGCTTTCCACATACCAAAAGCAATGCCTCCAAAAATACAGGCAAAAACCAAAAGTGAAATGTAACCAAGCGCTCTGTCGGAAAGTTTCATGGTTCTGAAAATAGAAAAAATGAATTTATATTTTGGAAGTTGGGAGTTTTCGGTTTGCAATTTTATTGGGTTATTATGAAGTTACGTAATTTTTTGATATTAGCTTTGAGTGTTTATGCGTTTGCAGAAGACTCTGTAGATGTCTTTGGCTTCCAAAAATTTTATGGGACGAAGGCGGGTTCGGTTTCTTGGACTTCGGAGCATTGGGCGAACGGTCATGCGCGTGTTTTTGCAGATTGGTCGGATGACCCTGATGATCCTTTGCAATGGTCGGATAGCCGTGGTGTCGATGGGGAAGGTTACAAGGTCGATGGCGAAGGCGTGATGCAGATGCTTGGTGTGGGGCCTCGTTTCCATATCAACGGACTGCGTGAATGGGTCGCTAAAAAACAGTTCTTCTTGAATACGGAATATACCGCTTATTTTATGCGGAACGAAATGGGCGGAAAAAATTATGGCGGCATGGTGGTCGGTGTCCGCAGTGGTGCCTTGGGGCATGGCTCTAGTGGTGGTAACAACTGCGATGCTAATACGTATTACGCACGGTTCCGTAACGATGGTCGCTGGGATTTCGAAAAGGAGTGGAAGCATCCCGAATGCTATTACCGCAGTGGTTCGGGAATCGGCAAGCAAGATTTTTTGTGGGGCGGAGAGCCTTTGCCGTTAAATAAGTGGATTGGCATGAAATACATTGTCTATAATAAAGACGAATCGACAGTCCGCTTGGAACTTTATATTGACTCGACAAGTAATGCAACTCCGCCTGGAAAATGGGAATTGGTGGGTGTTGCCGAAGATGCAGGGGTAGATTGGTCGGGAGCTAGCGGTGGCGCTGCAAAGATCGAGGGCTGCAAGGATTATAACGGGCTAGAAAATGCATTCGATGCCATCTTGAAGGGCGGGGGAGTCGTCATTATGCGTACGGATGAAGATCACCCTTTTTACAAGTTCGTTACGGTGCGCGAAATTGACCCGGCATTACCGATAAAAGCGGATTCTACGACATCGATTCGACCTGCATCTCGCCGTGCCGTCAACAGCGTTCACGAAAAGTTGAACATCAAGTATTTCGACTTGCTAGGCCGAACACTCCCATTTACAAAACACTAACAACAAACAGTTACTGGATCCTTCCTCCCGTAGGTCGTCAGGATGACGCTACAAACTTCTAACTTCCTACTGTCTACTTGTACTTTCGCTTCGCTCAAGTCCCAAATGCTGGCCTCGGTCATGTCCAAGCAAGCTTGGTCGCGACACTCGACCTAAGCATTTGTCCTACTGTCTACTAATCACTAACCATTTTTTTATAAAATTTTTTTTGTCTTTCGTCTTTCGTCTCTCGTCTAATTCTATATTTATTCCGTCAAAAAATTTTCCATAAGGACATTCAAAATGGCTAAAACAGAATCCAAGAAGAAAGTCGTCCTCGCTTACAGCGGTGGACTCGATACCTCCATTATTATTCCTTGGCTCAAGGAAACCTACGACGTCGAAGTGATTGCATTCGCTGCCGACCTCGGCCAGAATGACTTCCCGAACGCAAAGGCTCTCGAAGAAAAGGCTCTCAAGACCGGTGCTTCCAAGTGCTACGTTCTCGACCTCAAGAAGGAATTCCTTGAAGAATACGTTTGGCCGACCGTTCGCGCCGGTGCTAAGTACGAAGGTACTTACCTCCTCGGTACGTCTTTCGCTCGTCCGCTCATCGCTAAGTACCAGGTAAAGATCGCTGAAAAGGAAGGCGCTTACGCTGTTGCTCACGGTGCTACCGGTAAGGGTAACGACCAAGTTCGTTTCGAACTCACCTACGCTGCTCTCAACCCGAAGCTCGAAGTCATCGCTCCGTGGAAGGACCCGCGCTGGACATTCCACAGCCGCGAAGACGCTATCGACTACGCCGCTGCACACAAGATTCCGCTCAACGGCATCAGCAAGAAGAAGATTTACTCCGAAGACGGCAACCTCTGGCACCTCTCTCACGAAGGTGGCGTCTTGGAATTCCCGGAACAGGAACACAAGTACGAATTCCTCAAGCACACCAACACGTATGAAAAGGCTCCGAACAAGGCCGATCACGTGACGATTTCCTTCGAAAAGGGCAATCCGGTTGCTATCAACGGCAAGAAGATGGGCGCTGTCGAACTCCTCGAATTCTTGAACGAAATCGGTGGTAAGAACGCTTGTGGTCTTTTGGACATCGTTGAAAACCGCCTCGTCGGCCTCAAGAGCCGCGGTGTTTATGAAACTCCGGGTGGCACGCTCCTTTACAAGGCTCACGAATGCTTGCAGCAGCTCGTGCTCGACAAGGAAACTTTGTTCGAAGCTCAGAAGATGTCTATGACCTATGCAAACCTTGTCTACAATGGCCAGTGGTTCACTCCGCTCCGCCAGGCTATGGATGCCTTCTTCAATGAAGTGAACAAGGTTGTGACTGGTGATGTGACCCTCAAGCTCTACAAGGGCAACATCATCCCGGCCGGCATCAAGAGCCCGTACAGCTTGTACGACATGGGCCTCGGTGGCTTCACGGACGTTGACATGTACGACCAGAAGGACGCTACTGGCTTCATCCGCTGCTACGGCCTCCCGCTCAAGACTCGCGCTCTCTTGCTCGGCAAGAAGACGAACGTCGACTTCGGTGGCGTTCCGAGCCTCAAGAAGTAATTTGTTCGACAGCCGTCTTGGCTGTCATCAATACTTCGCATGTCATCCTCACGACCCGCAGGGTCGATAGGATCCATTACTTTTAAGGAATTCTCACATTTGTGGGAATTCTTTTTTTATATTCGTAATATGAAAAAATTTGTTCTTTGTGCTTCTCTTTGGATTGGACTTTTCCTTGCCGCCTGCGGCGATGATAGTTCTGTAACTAGCCCTTCGGGGAAGGAGTCTTTATCGACTTTGACGGACTCCCGCGACGGTCAAACCTATAAGACTGTCGTTATCGGAAAACAGACGTGGATGGCTCAGAACTTGAACATTGAAACGGAAAAATCATTCTGTTTCAATGACGATTCCTCCAACTGCACCAAGTACGGTCGCCTGTACACATGGGCTGCGGCGATGGACAGCGCGGGCAAGTGGAGTTCGAACGGCAAGGGGTGCGGCTATAAATCGGAATGTTCGGCGATGTCCCCGGTGCGTGGTGTTTGTCCGAATGGCTGGCACTTGCCGACAAAAGCGGAGTTTGAAACATTGTTCTCTGCTGTTGGCGGCGACTCTGTTGCGGGCAAGATGCTTAAATCAACAAGTGGCTGGAACTTTGCCAAAGCTAGCGGCAACGGCTCGGATGATTACGCGTTCTCGGCTTTGCCTGTCGGCTACAGGGATGGTGGGGGTGATTATACCTATGTGGGCAACGAAGCAACTTTTTGGATCTCTACAGAGAAGAGTGACGAGTATGCGTATGCCATGCGCTTGATCTATAGGAAAGACAATGTGGATGTGGACTATCGTCCCAAGTTCATGGCTTTTTCAGTTCGTTGCGTCAAAGACTAGTAGCCGCTCGCTGCGTTCTCTTGTCTAGCCTAAAACCTATACGCGTACCCGACTTGCCATATTACCGTCGGTTTGTTGTGCTTCATAAAGCAGTGAATCGGAATTGCAACATACGTAAACACCCCGTAGATGTTTGCGCGCATTTCCACTGAAATATCGAGCGATTCCTTGTAGTTATAAGGGCGAACGAGTCTTTTTTTGTTTGCTCTGTTTAAAGTTCTGAGGTATCCGTTGGGGGCGTTGGCAAAGGCGTAACCGCTACCAATGCCGAGGTCGAGTGAAAACGGCAACCCGCGGAAAAACTTCCAGGCAAAGCTTCCGCGAAAACCGACCCAGTACTCGTCGTGGTCGAGGTGGAGGCCGCCACCCATGGCCCTGAAAAAGAAGTTGTTGTATCCAACGCCTGCGTTTAACATGATGGGTGTCGGGCGCCCTGCTGAAATCCCAGCTTCGAACTGCCAGGGGGAACTTGCCGTTGCGGGGGGTGCCGCAGTCGAGTTTTCTGTAGCGAACGCAATCTCGGTGCAAAAAACGATGGTTGCAACTAAAAATAGGCGCTTGAATAACATGTTTGTAATAATAGTAATCGAAAATGCTCCCGGGCCCGTTTTTTCACTAAAAAAATGTTATCTTTAACACAGAAAATAGGTCTATGGGAAAGAAGGACCATAAACGAGGTAGAAAAATGAAAAAATCATTGTTCGCAATCGGATGCGCTGCACTCATTTCTGCATCCACGGCATTTGCTGAAGGTGGCATGTTTGAAGGCTATCTGCCTGAAAATTGGCAAGCTGACGTAGTTGCCGCCGTCAAGTTTACACGTATGCAATTCAGCAACTGGAAACTCGAAGACGGTACATCCTCTTACACATGGCTTTTCAGCTATGATGCAGCTCTCAAGGCTCACTGGAATGTGGCCGATTGGCGCAACAATCTGAACCTTGCCCTTGGCTACACCAAGACGGACGGCCTTGGCACGCGCAAGTCTTCGGATAAGATTTTCTACGAAACCATGGGTGACTTCAACGCTTCCGAAAAAATCAAGCCGTATGTCGGAGCCCGCTTCGAATCTCAGTTTACGAGAGGCTACGACTATAGCGAAGACGAAGATGGAAACGAAATCAAGACGGTCGTTTCTCACTTCATGGCTCCTGGCTATGTCACGCAGATGGCTGGTGTAGGCTATTTCCCGAATGACAATTTCTCTACGCGCCTTGCTTTTGCAAACCGCATGACGATTACGGCTGATGGCTCTGATTCTTACGCATATGCCGACGATAAGGATACGAAGAAAATTGAAAAGTTCAAAAATGAACCGGGTCTCGAAAGCATCACTGAATTCAAGTATTCCTTCTCTGAAATCGTCTCCTTCAAGAGCCGTTTGTGGGCATTTGTCAACTTCAAGGGCTTTGATCAAATCGATGGCAGGTGGGAGAACCTTCTCGCGTTGTCGCTTTCTCCGCTCTTCGAATTCCAGATCAGTTACGATATCGCTTACGACAAGGACTTGGACGAGGATTCGCAGCACAAGAACGTGATTCTTCTTGGTGTCACCTGGCGCATGTTCTAATTTTGAATCAAATCCAAATTATTTATGGGAACCGCTTCGGCGGTTCCTTTTTATGAATGTAAGTGGTGCAAAAATCAAACTAATTATTGTTCGGTGATATGCGTGGTGAATTGTATTTGTTTGTTGTTTAATGTTTGTCGTTTTGAAAATGGAGCGTCGGCCAAAGAACATTCTTCGCAGTAGCGTGCAAAGCGAGTGTCGCAGCGGCAAGTGTGCTTGCCGATATGGCCGAGTGAAGCCGCTGACGCCGTAGGCGTCCACTCCGAGCTGGGGCCCCGCCCGCATAACGTTCTTTTTTTAATTATTGATTTATGAAAGTAGAACTTTGGCGGAATGCTTTTTCTATCTTTGCACGTGAAAAATTAAAGAGGTTTCTATGGCTATTACTGTTGTGGATTACAATGCGGGCAACTTAACGTCGGTGATGAATGCGCTCAAGTTCATTGGTGCCGATGCCAAGGTCAGTCGCGATCCTGACGAAATCGCAAAGGCAACGCGATTGATTTTCCCGGGAGTCGGCGCTGCGGCGTCTGCCATGGAAACGCTCACGAAGACCGGTATCGGCGAAGCCATCAAGGCTGTTGTCAGGGCTGGGAACCCGGTGCTCGGCATTTGCATCGGCTGCCAGATTATTCTTGAAGAAAGCGAAGAAGATGGTGGCGTAAAAACGCTTGGACTTATCCCTGGCCGTGCCGTGCGTTTCAAGGATGAACCGGGCCTCAAGATTCCGCACATGGGCTGGAACCAGGTGAACTTCACCCGCGAACACCCGATCATGAAGGGCATTCGCAGCGGTTGCGATTTTTATTACGTGCATTCCTATTACCCGCAGGTTCCGGCGGAATATGCTTTTGCCGAAACGACTTACGGAACGCAAACCTTTACCGGACTTATTGGCAAGGACAACTTAATTGCAAGCCAGTTCCATCAGGAAAAAAGTGGCGAGGTTGGACTTGCCATGCTCAAGAATTTCTGCGACTGGAAAATATAGTTAGAAGCAAGGTGTAAATCGTTGCTATAAATTTTTTAGGAAATGCGGGTTGAGTCCCGCTTTTTTTTGTTTCCGCTAGATTGTCCCCCGATAATTCGTGATAAATGATTGCATGCTGATAAAATAAGTAATACTTAATAACTAAAGGATGAATCATGATAATTCAATTTTTATAAAATATGATTAAAATTGCATTAATTTGAATAAAAATTGATAAAAATAATCATGGATTATTGCTTTTTAGATAAAAGAAAGTATATTTGTTTACATGAAACCTATTATTGAATATCATGATTATCGACTTTATATGCAGGATTATTGCAACGAGCGAATTCGTGTGTCGGCGTTTTCGTGGCGGGAATTTTCTCGCGTAAGTGGGTTTTCATCGCCGAATTACTTGAAGCTTGTGTGTGATGGCAAGACTCGTCTTTCGTCCCGTGGGGCTGAAATGGTTGGGGCTGCCATGGGCTTGGTAGGTTTTGAACTTGAATATTTTAAGAAAATGGTGACTTATTGCGATGCCAGGAACGATCAGGAACGCAAGCTTGCTTTTGATGCCATGTTGGATTTGGCCGCAAGCCAGAAAGTGAAAATTGTCGATGGCGAAGCGTTCAGATATTTTGAATCTTGGGTACATCCGGTAGTGAGAGAACTTGCGCCGGTGATGGAGGGAGCGACTCCGGGCGAAATAGCCAAACTGTGTTGTATGGAGGTCTCGGCTAGTGACGTCCGCGAGTCGCTTGATTTTATGGTGAAGGTGGGCCTTCTGAAAAAAAATGGCAAAGCCTACGAGCAGACGGACAAGTATCTGAAGGGAACTTCCGGAGCTGTTTCTGTGGCGTTGCGTTCCATGCATCGTGAAATGGCTGCCTTTGCGGAAAAAGCTGTTGATGAATTTGCTTTGTCTGAACGAAATTTTTCGGGCCTTATCATGGGATTGTCCGCTGAGGACTATGAAATAATCGTGCAAAAAATCAAAGCTTTCCGAAAAGAAATTGCGGACATAGCATTGAAAAGCCGTGCGACAGAAAGGGTTTATAGATTGAATTTACAGTTGTTTCCATTGACTTGGAAAAAAGGAGAGAACAATGATTAATCAAAAAAAGATAATGCCGTTGGGCTTGGTGGCGTTTGGGCTTATGGCGTGTTCTGAATTGGAATTTTCGGGTGTTACGGATTTCGAGAATTCTGTTGCAAAGAACAGCAGCTCTTCTGCAGCGAACGATTTGCTCGTTGTTGATCAGCCCGTAAATTATGATTTGTGGACGTTCAAGGATTATCTAGCCGATACCGGGAACCGAAATTCCGGATATTGGTTTGATTTCATTGGCACGGAAGAGGGAAATTCTTCGACAGTCGAGTTCCCTGTGCGAAAAGGCGATATGTCTTCTGCGGATTATATGCGAAGCATCGCTGATGCGTGCGATGGCATTTGTGGTACAGTTCAATTGCGGGGAGCTTCTCCGAAGCCTGTACGTGCGGGTGTTGGACTTAAATTGTCTGCCGATGGCGAAATGGTCGATGTCTCTGCGTGGAACGGTCTCTGCGTGACTTATCGATCGGATCTTCCGATGCGCTTGATGCTTGGTTCTGGCAATAAGGTGGCGCAATCTGATTTGCCATCAGCTGTATTCCCCAAAATGCTAAGCAAATCGACGCTTTGTTCGAAATGGAGCGATTTTAAGCAGAGCGTTTCAGTCGATGGAGCTAGCGGAGAAATTTTGAATAAAGTTGATGATGTTCTCTTTGAATTTGAAGGCTATTCGGGGGAAAGTGGCGAATTCAATATCAAGGGGCTAGCGTCTTACAAGAATGTTGTTGTGCAATTGAGCTCTAGCTCGCAGAATGTGTCAAGTTCGAGTAGCTCGGATGCGGTTGAGAATGTTAGTTCGAGCAGTTCGGATGCGGTTGAGAATGTTAGTTCGAGTAGTTCGGATGCGGTTGAGAATGTTAGCTCGAGCAGTTTAGATTCAATCGAAAACTTTGTTTTTAATGATGTTTGCTCGTTCGAAATGGTCGATGATTTGTGGTACGCGCCTAACAGAGAGTTTATAGTTCGGACGGGTCTTGGCGATGAAAATGGCACGGAGGGCATGTGGTTCAGCTTCAATGACAAATGCGATGGTGGTGAATCCAAGGTGGTTTGGCCCGTAGAAATTGGTACCGTTGATTCTGATTATGCCATTGATCCGGTTATCGAACATTGTGCCGGGGTTTGCGGTATAGCTTCTTTTGGCATGGGGGCTTTAACTTACCAGCCGATTGTGGGTGTTGGTTTCTTCGTCGTTAGTACTGATGAGCCGAAAGCTGGTGATGTGTCTGATTGGGGCGGCTTGTGTGTGACGTATGCTTCTGAAGCTGATATGGATGTCGTGCTCTTAGACAATGAATATGGATTGCCCGATAATGAGAATGACTGGTTTAAGGCCTCGTTGCCGCGAAGTCTTGATGCGATAACGGAGTGCGTGAAATGGAGTGAATTTGCTTCGTTGACGAACCGGACCTTTGATTTGACTAAAGTTGCTTCTATTCGTTTCGTGTTGCGTGGCGATGATTCTACTCAGGTGGGTTTCAACATCTTGGGCTTGGGCAAGTATCATGAGCTTTCCAATCCAGGATGCAAGGCTCAAGAAAGTTACGTGAGTAATATCGACTATTACAAGGCGCAAATCGGGCACTAGAAAAATTGAAATCTTTTTAACTGAATCCCAAAATGACGACCTGAATGCGGATGAGCGAATGCTTGTCCGCATTTTTTTGGGGGGGGGGCTAGTTGTTCTGGCATTCGTTCATGGGTTAAAAATTAGTATCATGAAAAATGCGGCGTTTTGTAAAATTTTCAGAAAAAGCCGTTTTTTCGCGTTTAAATAGCGTTGAAGTATCATGAGCTATTGATTTATGTCACAAAAAGATATATATTTACGGCCATGAAGCCGGTAACGGAATACGAAGATTATCGTATCTACATGAAAGACTATTACGACGAAAAAAAAAGAGTTTCGTCGTTCTCGTGGCGCGAATATGCACGTGCTTCGGGATTTACGTCTCCGACTTATCTAAAACTGGTGTGTGAATGTAAAACCCGCCTTTCGCCTCAAGGGGCTGAAAAGGTCGGGGAGGCAATGAATCTGGCGGGCTTTGAACTTGAGTATTTTAAAGCAATGGTAACCTATTGCCACGCCAAGACAGATCAGGAACGCAAACTTGCGTATGAAGTCATGTTGGAGTTGGCTTCGAACAACAAGGTCAAAATCGTTGATGGCGATGCGTTCCGTTATTTTGAATCTTGGGTCCATCCGGTGGTGAGGGAACTTGCGCCGGTGATGCCTGGGGCGACTCCCGGTGATATTGCTAAGCGCTGTTGCCAAGGTGTTGCTGCCGGGAACGTCCGCGATTCGCTTGATTTTATGGTCAAGACGGGACTCTTGAAAAAGAACGGTGATAACTACGTGCAAGCCGATAAACATCTGAAAGGATCAACTGCTGCCGTGTCTGTCGCGTTACGTAATATGCACCGTGAAATGGCTATTTTTGCAAGTGAAGCGGTCAGTCGATTTTCTTCGTCGGAGAGAAACTTTACGGGACTCACGATGGGAATTTCTGCCGAAGATTATAATCTGATTTTGCAAGAGCTGGATACTTGCCGAAAAAAAATAGCTCAAATAGCCCTGAACAGTCGCCGTACTGAAAGGGTTTACAGATTGAATTTACAGTTGTTCCCGCTGACATGGGGGGAGGATAAGTGATATGGTAAAGAAGTTCGTTGACCTGTCGGCATGTGCACTTTTGCTAGGTGCAGTCGCATGTTCCAAGACAAACGAAACAACCGGGATCACGGAAGATGGCAATCCGATTGCCGAAGTTAGTAGTTCTTCTTCTTTTGTTCCTGAAAGTAGCAGCAGTAGTAGTGACGGTTCTGCAAGGTACAAGTTCGATTTGTGGAACGGCTCCAATGGTGCGGCCCGTGTAAATGTGGGCAACAATGCCGGTTACTGGTATAGCGTCGATGATGAAGACGATGGCGGTTCCTCTTCTATCAAGTTCCCTGTATCCTTGGAAAATGAAAGCGTAATTGGCAAAATGGATTCGCTTGTCTCTTTTTGCGGCGGTATGTGCGGAACGGTTGAACTTGGTGAAGGCTCGTCTACGCCGAGTGCAGGCGTCGGCATTGCGCTTGCCGAAAAGGATTCGACTATCGACATTTCGGATTGGGACGGCTTGTGCATTTCTTATGAGTCCGAGCTTTTGATGAAGGGTATCCTTGGTTATAAAGAAGGCGAGGTTGATGCTACTGCTGAAAATATGCCTAGCGTCAATTTCGAAAAGACTGCAAAGGGTGCGGCTTCTTCCCGTTGCGCTCAATGGACCGATTTTAAGCAGAATTCTGCAAATGTCAATTCTGGCAGTTCTATCTTTAAGAAAGCTACCTCGCTTATCTTCAAGTTTTATGGAAATCCGAAGGAGTCCGGTTATTTCAATATCAAGGGCGTGAGCTCCTATAAGCATGGTATTGTGGAATCTGAAACTTGCCTTTGGAACGGCACTTTGAAAGAGCCGAGCGATTTTGTGAAAATGGGATCCAGTGGCGTGAGTAGTGGATTCTGGTACGCTTATAGCGATAACGACGTTGGTGGTGCTTCCATTATGATTTGGGAAAATGGCTCGCCGGATGAATACATGAATTCTTCTCAGTGGGTTTCCGATGTCGTGAGTGCAAAGGGCGGTCTTTCGGCTTCTGTATCTTTAGATAAAGGAAATGCAATTCAGGCATTTGCTGGCGTTGGTATCAAGATTGTTGGTTTCGATGAAGAAACTTCCGATTATTACCCGATGGCTGGAAATATCGAAGATTGGGGCGGACTTTGCGTTACCTATATGGCTGAAATGGATATGCGAGTCATATTGGTTTCTGATTCTGTAAACGAAAAAGGCGCCGTCTTGAATAAGGCGATAACTCCTACCGAAAAGTGCTTGACGTGGAAGGATATGGCGACGGAAGGATTGGAAAAAACGGCCCGAGCCATTAAATTCGAATTGAGCGGAGATAGCAGTGCTCAAGTACGTTTCAATGTCATCGCTATTGGCAAATACTTGCCCGATGGAGCTTGCGTTATTGACGAATCGAGAGTGGCATCGTTCTAGTAATTGAAGGCTTCTGCAATTACGTTTGAAGCCCGTCGCAATTGCGGCGGGCTTTGTCATGTCTTGCTTTGTCACCCCGGCTTGTCGTCCCGGACTTTGTTCCGGGACGGGGGCGCTTTTTTCTATTCTAACTTACGGCAGTTCGCCGCCGATGAGTTCCATCTGTTTTTTGTAGATATCCTTGCAGGCGTTTTCGCCGAGGTCGAGAAGCTTGTTGAGCATGGCGCGGTCAAAGCTCGCGTGCTCGCCGGTGCCTTGGACTTCGATGAAGTTTTTTGCGTCCTGCATGACGACGTTCATGTCGACGTCGGCGGCAGAGTCTTCGACATAGCAGAGGTCGCAAAGCGGATTGCCATTCACGACGCCCACGGAAATCGCTGTGATACCGTGCTTTAGGACCTGCTGCGTGATGCCGAGGCGTTCTTTAATTTTCTTCACTGCAATGGCAAGGGCTACGAAGCCGCCGATGATGCTTGCGGTACGTGTGCCGCCGTCGGCTTCGATCACGTCGCAGTCGACCACGATGGCGTTCTCGCCGAGGGCTGCAAGGTCGGCTGCGCCGCGCAGCGAGCGGCCTACCAAGCGCTGGATTTCTTGCGTACGGCCGCTTGCGCCCTTGCGCTCGCGTTCCACGCGTTTGCCCGTGCTCTGCGGGAGCAGGCTGTATTCAGCCGTAATCCAGCCTGTGCCGCGTCCGGCAAGCCAGTCCGGAACTTTCGGGAGGAGCGTTGCGTTGCAGATGACGCGGGTACGTCCCATTTCGATGAGAACGGAACCGTCGGCGCTCGAAATAAAGCCCGTGGTCATCTTGAGATTGCGATATTCTTCAGGTTTTCTGTCAGTTCGTGTGTAGGACATAATAATTCCTTTGGGGTGTGGGGTATGAGGTCGCTTTGCTCTGAGCAATGACTTTGTGTTTTAGCTCATAACTCAAAGCGTAGCGTGCTGAAAGCGCTTTAGCGCGTCCCCATAGCTTAATAACTCAACTTCTCCGTTGTTCCTTCGCGGAAGCTTCCGAGTCTGTAGATAAAGTCTGTATATTGCTGGAGTTCCTTGAGCGCTTCAACCACGTTCGGGTCCTTCGGGTTTCCTTCGAACGAAAGGTGGAAAATGTATTCCCACGGACGGTCTGGATGCGGACGGCTTTCGATGCGGGTGAGGTTCAAGTTGCGCTTGGCAAAGCAACCGAGAGCTTCGTACAAAGCGCCAGACTTGCTGGAATCGTTCAACATGAACAAGAGTGTAGTCTTGATGGGCGGCTTGCTTGCATCGCTTGCCGAAAATTCCGGCAGTTCAATTGCAGCTTTCTGAATGGCGTAAAAACGCGTGAAGTTCACGCCCGGCAAGTTTTCGAGCCCTTGTTTGAGAATGTCAAGACCATAGAACTTGGCGGCATAAGCGCTTGCGATAGCGCCTATATGCTTGTCGCCGCGCTTGGCGATTTCTTCGGCGCTGCCTGCGGTATCGTAGAATGCAGTACTCTTGATGTTCGGGTGCTGTCCGAAAAAGCGGCTGCATTGTGCAAGGCCTTGCGGGTGGCTTAACACTTCGGTGAGGTCTTCTATTTTTGTGCCGGGCAAGGCGCAAAGCGTGTGCTCAATCTGCAACTTGACTTCGGCGACAATCGGGTGGCGCCACTTGTAAAGCAAGTCGTAGTTGTCGTAAATAGAACCTGCCGTAGAATTCTCGATAGGGATTGCACCGCCATCCACAACACCAGTCTCGATGCCTTGGAAAATCTGTTCGAACGTGTCCATCGGTACGACTTCGATATCGTTTCCAAAAAGATGGTACGCGGCACTTTCGCTGTAGGCCCCGCGGCGGCCTTGAAATGCGATTTTCTTCATAGTGCGAAATATAAAAAGTAGGAAGTAGGAGGTAGGGAGTCGGAAGTAAAATGAATATGGAATTTAGTGGTGGGTCATCAGTCGTGACACTCGACTTACGCATTTGTCTTATTTAAATCGTCTTGCACCTTTGTATTTAGACGCCCAATAATTATCGTCCATAGATGTGATTACCACACCTTTACTTGTGCTGGCGTGGATGAAACGGTTCCCTTTTAAATAAATTCCAACGTGACTGATTTTCCAGAAGTTTCCGAAAAATACGAGGTCGCCTTCTTGTAATTTGTTGCGCTTGATGGAGTAGCCGCGACCATCGTCATAGATGCGTTGAGCGTTGTGGTCGAGTGATATCCCGTAAAACCCTTTGTAGACTTGCATCACGTAGCCGGAGCAGTCTGTCTTTTTTTTGCTTGCTGCTCCGTAAACGTACTTTGCACCAAGCCATTCTTTGGCGTACTTCTCTAAATTCGTCGGCTTTGTAGCGGTTTTCGTTTGCTTTTTCGCTGTGTTGGTTGTCTTTGGAACGACCGTTTTTTCAGTCTTCTTTTCTGTTGCTTTTGCGGTTGCGTTTACAGCGGTTTTTGTAGTATCGCTGTTTCGAACTTGAGAGCTGTCTTGCTTTTGTTTTTCCCTGACAGCCCCGTTATTGGCGCTGGCGATATTAGTGCTGGAATCGTTGACGATGGATTTGTTGTTGCCGGAATTAGCGGCGTTGCTCACTGTAGAATCTTGTGCGAACGTGTCGGTAGAATCGGCCGCGTTCATCTGCAACTTACCCGTGTTTTTGGAGGCTGCTGCAAGAATTTCTTCTTGAACCAATTCCTCTTGCGCGTTTACCGTGGTGGTGTCTGCTTCTACGATTTCTTTTTTCGGGACTCTGTAGCGCTTGTAAGAACCGCTCTTTCGGTCGTATCCTGGGCGTACAGGAAAAGCGCAGCTTGAAAGAACCAAACTACACGCAAGTAAAATTCCTATAAAGACACGACTTTTTAAATCCATCGTGTCAAATTTACATAAAAACGTGTTGAAAACAGTAATTCTTATTTATTGTGTGATATTTATTCGATAAATCCGTGCGGCTTGAATCCGAGACCTTTTACGAGCTCGAAATCTTTGCAGCTGTTTACGCCGGCGGTGGTGAGCATGTCGTCCGTGATGGCAGCATTTGCGCCACTCTTGAATGCGCGCTTGCCTTCGTCGCCTAAAACGCCGCGACCGCCCGCAAGACGGATGAATGCCTTCGGGTTGATGAATCGGTAAATCGCCACGATGCGGCAGAATTCGTCGTTCGTGAGTTTTGGGAGATTCTCGTAAGGGGTTCCGGGAATCGCGTTCAGCACGTTCACCGGAGTAGACTTGACGCCGAGTTTGCGCAAATCCAAGCACATGTCAATGCGGTCTTCCATCGTTTCGCCAAGACCCATGATGCCGCCGCTGCAAATTTCGAGGCCAGCCGCAAGTGCGTTCTGGAGCGCACCAATCTTATCATCGTAAGTGTGCGTCGTGCAAACATCCGGAAAATGACGGCGATACGTTTCCAAGTTGTTGTGGAAGCGGGTGAGGCCAGCTTCCTTGAGTTTGTCGAACTGTTCCTTGTTCAAGAGACCTGCCGAAAGGCAAATCGAAAGTTTCGTCTCTTTTTTCAGGCGACGGAGTGCTTCGCTAATTTGTTCTACATCGCGGTTCGAAAGCGTACGGCCCGATGTCACGATGGAGTAGCGCGGAATGCCAGCCGCTTCTTTCTTCTTGGCGTCGGCAACAATCTCGTCGGCGCTGAGCAACTTGTATTCGGGGGCGCCGGTGTGGTAGTAGCTGCTCTGGGCGCAGTACTTGCAGTTCTCGGAGCAGCGGCCGCTGCGGGCGTTCACGATGGAACAAAAATCAAAATCATCGCCGTGGAACTTTTCGCGAATTTCGTCGGCGGCTTTAGTGAGTTCGTCGAGGTCTTCACTTAAAAGTTGGATGGCGTCCTCGCGAGTCGTTTCATAACCTTCATTTAAAACTTTGTTTTTCAGTTCTTGAACGAAAGACATTTCTCACTCCATTTTGAGACTTTTTTCGTGCCCAAATATAGAATTATCTCTTTTTAATGAGGGAAAGGGTGCTAATCATTACGATGGACGACGATTCCCTGAATTAGGAAAAGTTCCGAGAGTTTGTTTGTCTATATTTGTTGCGCTTACTTGGAGAATTTTTATGACTTTGAAAAAATTTTTGACGATTGGTTTTGTGGCTGCGGTTCTGGTGGCTTGCGGCGATGACAGCAGCTCTGCGACTGATTCCGACGAGGTTTCATCTTCGTCTGCTTGCGAGGACTGCGACGGTTCGAGCAGCTCGAAGGCGAAGTCGAGTAGTTGTTCTGCGAAATCGTCGTCTAGTAGCAGTGTTCCCGAGTGGTATGTAGATCCTTCGACGGTAGTTAAGGGGACTATGACCGATGAACGTGACGGTCAGACTTACAAGACTGTTAAAATCGGCACGCAGACCTGGATGGCGGAGAACTTGAATTACGCATCATACACTGACGTTCCCTATGAGCATTATCCCCACACTTCCGATTCCATTAGTTGGTGCTATGACAACGATCCTGCCAACTGTGCAAAATATGGTCGCCTTTACACATGGGCTGCCGCGATGGACAGCGTGGGAACATGGACTGCAAACGGAAAGGGTTGCGGTTTCAGAAACGAATGCTCGCCGACATACCCTGTGCGTGGTGTTTGCCCTGAGGGGTGGCACTTGCCTGCAACTGCGGAATTTGAAACATTGTTCACTGCAGTCGGGGAGGTGTTTACGACGGGTAAGATGCTCAAGTCTACAAGCGGTTGGAATTGGAATGAACATGATGATTTAAACGGCAATGGCACGGATGATTATTCCTTTGCGGTGTTGCCTGCTGGCGGCAGGAACTTCGATGGACTTTTTGGCGACGAAGGCTACGATGCGAGCTTCTGGAGTTCTACTGAGGACGATAGCGAGTACGTGTACATCATGTACATGTACCACTACAGCAACGATGTGTACCTAGGTCATGATGGTAAGTACAACGGAATATCAGTCCGTTGCGTGATGGACTAATCAAGGCGAGTGTTTTGCATAAAGTGGTGGCTCTCGGAAATACTCCGGGAGCTTATTTTGTCTATATTTACTGTGCTTAGTTGGAGAGAATTTTTATGACTTTGAAAAAATTTTTGACGATTGGTTTTGTGGCTACGGTTCTGGTGGCTTGCGGCGATGACAGCAGCTCTGCGACTGATTCCGACGAGGTTTCATCTTCGTCTGTTTGCGAGGACTGCGACGGTTCGAGCAGTTCGAAGGCGAAGTCCAGTAGTTCTTTCAGCGTCAATGCGAACAGCGCGAAACAATCTAGCGATTCCAAATCCAGCAGCTCGGCGAAATCGTCTTCGAGCGAAAAGAAAACGGAAAGTTCTTCGTCTATGACGTCCTCGTTGAGTTCCTCGGTAGACTCCAGCAGCAGCGGAACTGGTGAGTCTAGTAGTTCTTCCGGTGGTTTGAGTAGTAGCTCTTCTACGGAATCGTCGTCGAGTGTTGCGTCAAGCAGCAGTTCTGCGGAATCGTCATCGTCGAGTGTTGCATCCTCTAGCAGTGGTGTTCAATCTTCATCTTCCGTTGCGTATGTGGATCCATCGACTGTAGTTAAGGGATCCATGACTGATGAACGTGACGGTCAAACCTACAAGACTGTGAAAATCGGTACGCAGACTTGGATGGCGGAGAATCTGAACTATGCCTACACTGGTGTTCCCTATAAATACACTTATATAGATAGTAGCTACACCTCCGATTCCACTAGTTGGTGCTATGACAATGTCCCCGCTAACTGCACCAAGTACGGTCGCCTTTACACCTGGGCAGCCGCGATGGACAGCGTGGGAACATGGTCTACGAACGGTAAGGGTTGCGGCTATGGTAGGGTGTGCTCGCCGACATATCCGGTGCGAGGTATTTGTCCCGAAGGTTGGCATTTGCCGGATACAACGGAATGGCATACACTATTCACGGCGGTCGGCGGCAAATCGACCGCGGGCAAGATGCTCAAGTCCACAAGCGGCTGGTATGATCATAAGGGGGGGGACGACAACGGGACGGACGCCTACGCTTTCTCGGCGTTGCCTGCTGGCTACAGGTACTACGATGGGTATATCTACCTCGAGGGCTCCGATGCGGACTTCTGGAGTTCTACTGAGGACGATAGCAGCTACGCGTACCGCATGAACTTGTACTACGGCTACGACAATGCGAACCTGAACCGCAAGAACAAGAACCTCGGGTTTTCTGTTCGTTGCCTCAAGGATTAGCAAAGCCTCCGCTCAAAAAAATAGAATGTCATCTTTTGACATTGAAATTATGGAGTCCCAACTAAGGAAATAAACCAGGCTATCAGAAATAATCCCGAGAAATTTCCTGCGGGATACACTTTCCAAACTACAAATGAAGAGAAAAAGGAGGTGGTAAAAAAATTTTGACCACCCTGAAAAAATGATTTTGTCTATATTTACTGTGCTTAGTTGGAGTGAATTTTATGACTTTGAAAAAATTTTTGATGGTTGGTTTTGTGGTTGCGGTGCTGGTGGCTTGCGGCGATGACGGCAGCAGCAATTCCGTAACTGATTCCGATGAGGATTCTTCTTCGTCTGTTTGCGTGGATTGCGACGGTTCGAGCAGTTCGTTGGTCGGAAGAACATCGTGCAATGTGAACATTGATGAAAATTGTATGAAAGACTCCCGCGATGGCCAGACCTACAAGACTGTTAAAATCGGTACCCAGATCTGGATGGCAGAAAACCTCAACTATGCTTATACGGATGTACCCTATAACATTACCATTAATGGACGCTACTACACCTCCGATTCCATTAGTTGGTGTTTTGATGACGATGCGTCCAACTGCGCCAAGTACGGCCGCCTATACACCTGGGCCGCCGTGATGGATAGCGTGGGGGCATGGACTATGAACGGCAAGGGCTGTGGCGATGATAAGACTTGCTCACCGACGTACCCTGTGCGTGGTATTTGTCCCGAGGGCTGGCACCTGCCTACGAAGGTTGAATTTGAAGCCCTTTTCATTGCGGTTGGCGGTACACAAGAAGCTGAGAAAGAATGGCTTTGGAACGATGTGGGCAAGATGCTCAAGTCTACTAGCGGCTGGTATAACAGCCGCAACGGAACGGACGCCTACGCCTTCTCGGCGTTGCCTGCTGGCAGCAGGAGCCATCGAGGTTTGTTCGACGACTTTGGCTACTATGCGAGCTTCTGGAGTTCTACTGAGTTCGATAGCGAATGCGTGTACCTCATGGACTTGTACTACTACGACGACTTTGCGAACCTGCATGCCATCAATAAGGACTACGCGTATTCAGTTCGTTGCGTTAAGGACTAACGAGGCCGGGGCGTTGCGGGCTTATAGCCAATATTTCTTTATTTTTTCACGATAAAACGAGCCAAAAACGCGTTTATAATTGTATTTTTCACGTGGTACCGAATGATACCTTTAAAAATGCACAATTGCAAAAAAGGTTAATACTATGCAAGTTGATTTGAATACTGTCGATTGGAAGACGCTCCCCTTCGGTTATTATGACACCGATTACAATGTTCGCTGCTACTACCGCAATGGTCAGTGGGGCAAGATCGAACTTTCTTCTTCCAAGGACATTAGCATCCACATGGCCGCTACTTGCTTGCATTACGGCCAGGAAGGTTTTGAAGGCCTCAAGGCTTACACGGGCAAGGACGGCAAGGTCCGTATCTTCCGCGTTGACGAAAACGCCAAGCGCATGCAGAACACGGCTAACCGCGTACTCATGGCTGTGCCGCCTATTGAATTGTTCCGCGAAATGGTCCACACTGTGGTGAAGGCCAATGCCCGCTTTGTGCCGCCGTATGGTTACGGTGCAACGCTTTACATCCGTCCGCTCCTCATCGGTATGAGCCCGGAAGTCGGTGTGAAGCCCGCTGACGAATACCTGCTCATGATGTTCGTGACTCCGGTGGGTCCGTACGACGGGTTCAAGCCTGTTGATATGATGATTAGCCGCAACTATGACCGCGCCGCTCCGCAGGGTACGGGTACGGTGAAGGTTGGCGGTAACTACGCTGCTAGCCTCCAGTCTCTTGCAGAAGCCAAGAAGCTCGGCTACTCCAGCACCATCTACCTGGACGCGAAGGAAAAGAAGTACATCGACGAATGCGGTCCGGCAAACTTCTTCGGTATCAAGGGCAAGACCTACGTGACCCCGAAGTCCGAATCCATTCTGCCGTCCATTACGAACAAGAGCTTGCAGCAGCTGGCTGAATACCTGGGCTACACCGTGGAACGTCGCCAGGTTCCGTTCGAAGAACTCGCTGAATTCTCTGAAACTGCTGAATGCGGTACCGCCGCCGTGATTACCCCGATCAAGAAGATTGTGGATCCGGTTGCCGGCAAGGAATTCACCTACGGTGACGGCAAGAATCCGGGCCCG
>NZ_CACZDK010000040.1 GCF_902779965.1 Fibrobacter succinogenes
ACAGCGGCGACTTCTTGACTGCAAGAGCGATGGCATGTTCGCGACCACCGCTACCAACGACGAGAATATTCATAAGCGAGTCCTTATCTTTGTACGGGGGGAAATGTAGAAAAAAGTCCTTATCAAAACGCCCAGTATAGCCCCAGGCCCCCTAAAAAATGAGATGAAAAAAGAACTCTTTTTTCCAAAAGATCGGGGAAGAAATTATTTTATATAGCACCTATAAAAATAAAAAAAAGGAAAAATCAAGCATATGGAACAAAATGACGGCCTCCTATCCTCACTTTTTAACGAGAAAAAGAACCTAATAAAATTATTGTTTAGCGCAGTAATTCTTGCATTTGGAATAAACCTGTTCGCCAATTACATATATAATATATTCCACAACAATCCCAATATAATCCTACACCTTTCCATTTCAACAATCCTATCTATCGTTCTATACATTACTTACTTATTTTTCAAAAAATCAAAAAGAATTATTTCTATTGATTCAGTCATTCTAATTGACGAAAATACAAAGGACATCGTATCTGTTCCCAGATACAGATTTAGTGAGAATTTAGCAACAAACCTCAAATCAGCACTAGTAGAAAACAAAGCCTTTCATGATTATTGGTATAACGAACTTTTTTCTAACGAAAAAGAATATGGATTATTCAACAATTCCAACAATGCTGTACAACTTTTAGACGAAGCTATCGAGTACACTATACTAAATGAACTTTCAATAGCATCATTATCTTATTTTGAAAGCCACTTTGAAGAAAAGAACAAATACATTAAGACATACACAAGAGAAGATGTTTCTGAATACTTATTAAAAAATCGAATACTCAATTTATTGTCCACCCCATTCTCCGACAGGCCAATGTTTAATGAACAAAAATCAAAAGCACCTCATTCTACAGGAGAAATTATTGCCATTATGGGGCCAAACGGTATTCAGTACAACAAATTTCATCTCACACTACCCAAAAATTCAAAAATCAAAAGACCAGAATATGGGGTTTTAGAAATTAGCAATAACGCTATAGAATTAAAAATAAAAATCGAAAACCAAGGTTTTTCAACATCCACCCCCCGTTCTTTTGAAAAATATTATCTCGGCTACAAAAACATTACAGATGTGGACACCAAAAAAGTCAACATAACTGCATTCTACAAAGTCAAATTTTTTACAATGTTCAGTAACAAGAAAAAGAAATACAATGAATGGGGCGATTACTTTTTAAGTCGCTTGGTAAACCACTTTTCTTTTGACGACTTCATCAAAAACATTCATTGGGAAGAATGTTTAACCAATATCATAGTAGCTGAACAAAGAGAACGTCTACAAGCATCAGCCAACAAACCGTAATTTTTGATCGACATCCGTTTTTAATACAATTTCATTCATACAAATAGCATAGGCTGTTTGTATGAATGCTCAAAATATCAAATACATATTATTCAATCATTTTTTTTCCATAAACGCCCACGAGACTCCGTTTTTCCAACTTCAATCCCTTGCATAGCAAAAAAACTAGTATTGAAATTCACTCAATTTTCCCGCATAATAGAGCGGCAAATTCACTAGTTTGTAAGGTTTTCTACCCTGAGGAGTCACGGCGTTTTCAACAGATTTTTTTCCACTATACAAACGAAGCGCAACCTCAAAGCCACCCTCATCAATATACGAATGTAGCGACCGCAGCGAACCTGTCGCACCGCTCTTGACTTCGACAGGGACGACATTTCCATCTTTCACAATCAAGAAATCAACTTCGGCATTCGCCTGCTTCTTTTCGCGTACCCAAAGAGTCGGTTTATGCAACACACTGCTCTGCGAAGCAAGTAGTTCCTGGCCCACGACATGTTCAGCAATCATTCCGTTGTACGCATCGCTCAACTGGACATCTTTATAATACACGCTTGAAAGCCCGAGCGCATAATTCAAAAGTCCCGTATCCAGAAACTGCAAACGCGGATGCTGCTTGAAATTTGGTACGAGCGGCAACTCATGCCCGTTCACCGGATAGCGCAAATAAAGGAACATTGCTCGTTCCAGAATTTTCAGAGCCTCGCCAATTTCCTTGGACTTGTAATTGCTGTTACCAAAACGCTCGAACTTGATTCGCGTCCCTGTTTCAAAAGGCGCAGTTTCAATCACATGCCGAATAACATTTGCCTCCGCGGCGTTCTTCGCATACTTCGAAACATCATCCTTGTAAGACGTTATCAAGGATTCATACACGGAATTCAGTTGTGACATGTCTTCCGTCTCGACATAACGAGCAACGACTTCGGGCATACCACCCACAAACGAATACAGGCGAAACAGGGATGCAAGTTTGTTTTCCGCAATTTCGGGAATTTCCTTTTCGCGGTACATTTCCAAGACGGCATCTTCTCCCAACGCCGCCATAAACTCCACAAACGTCATTGGGAACATGTAGCGGTATTCAACGCGCCCCACCGGGAAACTGATCTTGTGGCGTTCCATCATCACTTCCAAAAGCGAGCCTGCACCGACCACATACACTTCCGGCATTTCCTCGTAAAAATAACGGAGCTGCGCGACCGCCTTCGGCGAATTCTGGATTTCATCGATAAACAGCAGGATTTTCCCGTTCGTCACAATCTTCTTTTCAAGGCAGATATAACGGAACAAATCCTTCACGGACAGACCGTTCTCGAAAAGATCGCGATCAGCCTTCTTTTCGAGATTGAGTTCGATAAAGGTGTCGAAGCGCTTGCCAAATTCCCTAACAACCGTTGTTTTGCCGACTTGCCTTGCCCCACGCAAAATGAGCGGTTTACGGGCCAAAGCCGCCTTCCATTCTTCCAAATCTTTGAGAATTGAACGATAAAACCCCATTTTTGCCTCTTTTAAGAAAATTTCGCAATATTAGCACAAAGTCAGGGTAAAATATATATAATTCTAAACTAAAGTCAAACCATTTTTGTATAAACATGCATACAGAATCAATTCAAAACACCTTTTTCCCCTCAAAAAAGCAAGCTTCACAAGAAGAATCCCATAATTTCGTTCTTACTTCTTCTCCATAAATATCCACGAGACGCCGTTTTCGAAATGTTTGCGTTCGAATATGCGGAAGCCTTCGCGTTCGTAGAACGAGACTGTTTCAGGCACGTCACTACTTGTATCGAGCCATGCACGGTCATGCGGCAGCATAGATTGAATTTTTCGCAACAGAATGCGTCCGTAGCCATTCTTCTGGAATTCCGGCAGGACCATCAGGCGGCCAATGTAAAGCGAGCCGTTTTCAACGCGACCGCGGACGGAGCCGATAATTTTTCCGTCATCGGAGAGCATCTTGAGCGTCGTGTACTTCGGAAATTCTCCGAGCGCGTGCTCTACAGTTTCGATCAAGTTCGGAGCATCGGGCCAATTCAGTCTTTCGGCAACAGGGCGAAACGCCTTGTACTGCAATTCGAGAATTTCAGGAACATCTTGTATGGTCGCAAGTTCTATTTTCATTTAACTATTTTAATCTATTTAATTTTTTTCCAAAATATAAAATTTATAAAAAACGGGAAACAGACAACATCATACCATATTTCTATATTATCTATCATATGTGCAAATCATTTTTACTCTGCTTGCTATTTACTGTTTCTGTTTTGTTTGCCGGGGAAAATGGCGTCCACAATGTGAGTTTTAGCTACGGCTTTTTCAACCTGACCGGAGGAAGCATCGTTGCAGGAAATGCAATAGCCAGTTCCTTTGGCGCTGACGATCAACAGGAAGATGTTAATCTTTTATCATTGAGTTCGTTCAATGTTGCATATGGATACGAGCTATGGGAAAAATTTGAAACCGGCGGCATACTGACATATTCGTACACCGGTTCCGGTTTTAACTATCACTCTGTAACGTTTATGCCCAAAGCTAAACTTAATTGGATTTATAAATCCGATTTTCGTTTTTATTCTCTATTGGCTGTTGGTCCCGCAATTCATTTCAATAGCGAAAAGTTTGAAGCTGTAGTTTTATGGCAAGCTTCTCTTGTTGGATTTGAATTTGGAAGCGACACTTCCTTTTTCGTGGAGCTTGGCGTTGGACAAGTCGGCGGCCTTGTTGCGGGTGTAAAGTTTGAGCTGTAGAGAGCAATCAGAGTCGTACTCTTTACCAAAATCATTATATATTTAAAAAAGACTATCATCGATTAAAGGGAGCAATTAAATGGACGAATCCGTCGCAACAACAAATATTTCAACAACGGTTAATCTCGCCACACGAAAAAGAAGGTTTTTCGCTTTCTTGATAGACTCATTAATGATCGGTTTGATTGGGCGCCTTTCTGGATTGGTATTCGGCGACTTCTACGCGCAACTCGGCAATTCTGCACTGCTTATCGGGGCCATTATCGTTCTTCTGTATTTCGGGATTTGCAACAGCAAGATCACAAACGGAAAAACGCTCGGGAAAAAACTTTTAAAAATCCGCGTGGTCAACAGAAATTCCAAGCCCCTATCCATTTCAAAAAGTTTCCTGAGAGCCTCGTGCTTTGCTATTTTCACGGCTTTTAACGGTTCTTCCATATCGAATTCATCGTGCATTCCCTTGGTCATTGTTGTAGGCACTTTGCTTTTTTCAATTTCAATTCTTGAGATTTACTTTGTCATAGTCAATAAAAAAACATTGCAATCTTTCCACGATTTATTGATTGGCTCCTTTGTCGTTTCCGCAAAAGACAAAGGCAAAATTACTTACACCAATAAAAAATCATTTCTCTACGGAGGAGCGGCTATTCCCGTTATCCTCTTGATCATTTTCACAGTATTAAATTTATTTGCAAAGAACACTTATGTCGCTGACATGGTAAAAATTATTGATGTCATCAACAGCGAGCTCCCGGTTTACAATACTTCGATGTACAGGCATTCGGAGACAACGGCTGCATTATCGGGTGAATCATCTACAACCAAATACATTAACGTCACGACCATCAAAAAAAATAAAAACGAAAGCAACGAAGCCTTAGCTGTAAAAATTGCAAAGATTATTTTCGATTCCAAATTTACGTTCAACGAAGGCGAGACTCTTTGCATTACCATCGTAGAAGGCTACAACATCGGCATTGCCAGCAGCTACACATCAAAAAATATCAACGGGACTCTTGAAGAATGGGAAAAAGCGATTCCCTTCGCAGAGCTAATGGACAAATCATCGAAAGGAAATTCCCAAAAGAATCCGCAATATGAATTTTTATGGAGATCCGTCGCAAGAGCTCAGCATATCGTTTCGGGCGTACTCCATGTCGATACAAATAAAATCAACGAAATCAAAAGGACAACAACAGCGCGTATCGAGATTAACTTTACCATCGATTCCGTATACAAAGGCGACATTTCAGATAAAGAAATCATCATCAGAAAAACAATCTGCGGCAAACAAGAAACAGGAGTTCACTGCTACGATTCAAGCTTATTCACATACAACAATCAAAAAATCATCGCACCCATAAACGAAAGCTCAGCAGATACGGCCAAATACGCATTTACAGGCAGCAATGCAAAATCTATTTTATTAGAAACTGAAGAAAACAAAGCTAAGATAATCAATGAAATCGCCAAGCAAAAAGACATCATCGACAACAAGAAATATGCCCCCGTTTGCTCCATCGCAAAATACAGTTCAGAGCTTAAAAAACTCATCGAAAACATGCTTGTAAAAGCTACAGCCAAAAAGGCCTACAGCGACCTAGAAAAATTGGGCTCGCCAACCATCCCCGCCATGATTTGCATGATGGATGACCGGAGAGAACTTGCGGCCCCTCTCATTATGCTGGAATATCCCCCAAAAAGCAAAAGGGTTATACAGCATACCCCAAAGCAAGTCGTCGACGTACTTGCAATTTTCCTAAGACAGTTCGCCGGCAACGACTTCGGTTACATTTATAATGGAGCAAGCGCTAAGCATAGGGACAACACCATCAACGGCTGGCGAATATTCCTGTGGCATTTAGCCAACGATTAATTTATTCAAACATTTTGGATAACAAAAAAAATGGCCGCCCCGCAAGGGACGACCAATTTTAACTTGTTCAGTAAGGAGATTCCCGCACGGTGGCGGGAATGACAGTCGCGAGAGGTTTCCTTCCTACCGCCTACTGTCTACTTCCTACTAAAATTAGTTACCGCGTTCGAAGCGGATGAAGTTCACGACCTTCAAGCTGGTAAGGCCGAGCTGCTTTGCAACGACTTCCTGGAGGTAGTCCTTGACAGAGAGCTTCTTCGGGTTCTTTTCAGACATGAAGAATTCCTGGTCTTCGAGAACGATTTCCTTAAGGACCTTAGCCACGCGGCCATCAATCTGGCGCTGCATGAATTCAGGCTTGGTCTGCTTGCCAGAAGCTTCGATCTGAGCCTTGGCAATTTCCTTTTCCTTTTCGATCGTTTCAGCCGGAACTGCAGCATCGTTCAATGCAACCGGAGCGAATGCAGCGGCCTGCATAGCGATGTCCTTAGCAGCCTGCTTGAGAGCAGCTTCGTCAGCAGAGCCTTCGAAAGCGAGTTCAGTGATAACACCGATCTTGCCCTTCATGTGGCTGTAAACGCCAAACACGGAGTTCGGGACCTTCTTGATTTCTGCAAACTTGCGGAAGTCAATATTTTCCTGAATCTTCACGAGGACGTCCTGGAGACGGTCATTGATCTTGACGCCATCGACGACAGCGTTCTTGAGATCTTCGACGGAAGCGATTGCCTGAGTTTCGACAGCCTTGGTAGCAAGGGCAGCGAGGGCAACGAAGTCGTCGTTGTTGGAAACCGGTTCAGTTTCGCAAGTGAGTTCGAAAGCAGCAGCCTTTTCTGCGGTTTCGATAAGGTAAACGCGGCCTTCCTTAGCAGCCTTGTCTGCGCGCTTTGCAGCAACAGCAGCACCCTGCTTGCGGAGGAGTTCCAAAGCCTTTTCCATATCGCCGTCAGTTTCGGTGAGTGCCTTCTTGCACTGCATCATGCCGACGCCAGTCTTCTGGCGGAGTTCGTTAACGAGGGAAGCGGTAATCTGCATATTACTTGTCCTCGCCGTTGTCGAACTTCTTCACTTCTTCCTTGGATTCCTTCTTTTCAGCAGCGACGCGCGGCTTGACGTTAGCAGCGATGTAGTCCACAATGAGCTTGAGGGACTTCACGGCGTCGTCGTTTGCCGGAATCGGGTAGTCCACGAGGGTCGGATCGACGTTCGTGTCGCAGATGCCGATGATAGGAATGTGGAGACGGCGAGCTTCTGCAACAGCGATCTTTTCGTGAGCGAGGTCGGTCACGACGAGAAGGCCCGGGAGGTTCACCATTTCACGGATACCACCGAACACGTCGAGGAGCTTGGCGCGTTCACGATTCTTGTCGAGGACTTCCTTCTTGGAGAGAGCCTGGAAGGTGCCGTCCTGTTCCATAGCGTCGATCTTGTCAATCTTCTTGATGGACTTGCGGACAGTCTGGAAGTTCGTGAGCATACCGCCCAACCAACGGTTGGTGACGGAGAACTGGTTGCAGGTAGCAGCAGCGTCGAGCACGCACTGACGTGCAGTCGGCTTCGTGCCAACGAAGAGCACGGTCTTGCCAGATTCAGAAATCTTGGCAGCAGCCTTAGCAGCTTCTTCGAGGAGGTCACGAGTCTTGGAGAGGTTGAGAACGTAGATGCCGTTCTTTTCAGCCAAGATGTACGGTTTCATTTTCGGATTCCAGCGCTGAGTCTGGTGACCAAAGTGAGAGCCTGCAGCAAGCAGATCTTCGACGGAAGGCAAATTAGCCATAGTATATTTTCCTTTTCGGTTGTTACTACCCGGACTGCAATTAAGCCGCAAAGCGAAGTTTAACATAATTTTGACCGCGCCACCGAAGCGACTCTTGCAAGCCGGTGATTGTTTATGCCCAGGCGATATTGCTTGGACGAGTGCAAAGATAGAAAAAAGAGTAGGAAGTAGGAAGTAGGAAGTAGGAAGGAAATGCGAAAAAATAGGTGCTTTTTATAGGAGGGGGAAGAATCCCCCTGATTGCAGCCCCATGTCATCCCCGCGAAAGCGGGGATTTCCATTGGTCTTACATCACCCCCACGAGCGGGGAGTTCCCCGCAACGCCCCCACTACTTTTTCAAGAACTCCAAAATCCTCGAACGGTAATCCGGGGCTTCGTCGTAGGCAGCATGGCCATAGTTCTCGTAAACGTAGAGTTCCACCGGCGTGCCATTTTGCTTTAGCACTTCTGCAATTTCACGGGATGCGATTACGCCCAAGACCTGGTCGAGTTCAGCGCCCAAAATGAATGTCGGGCACTTGAGTTTCGAAAGGCCTTCGTACGCTTCAAACGCGAGGCATGCACGGGCCAGCACGCAGAAGCGTTTCATGTCCTGTTCCGTTGCATTCGTATTCATGCGCATCAAGCTTCTTTTGTACTTGCGAACTGTTTCTGCAGAAAAAACTTTGTCTATAAAATTCGAGCAAAGTGCTTCAACATCGCCGGCATCGGCAAGGCGTTTCCATTCCGTCATCACCGCGCGGGACATGTCGTTCAAGCGAGCAGCACTGCAACCGAGAGCCAAGCGTTCCACCTTTTGCGGGAACCGTTCTGCAATGAGTTGCGCGATCATGCCCCCTTGCGAAATACCAATCATGCAAGCGCGTTCAACGCCGATCGCGGACATCGCTTCGGCAGTATCCAAGGCCATTTCTTCCATCAGGTACGATTCGCCAAAATTCTTCTTGCGATCGAACAAGTAAACCGTAAAATCATCTGCAAATATTTTATATGAATCCACCACCATCGAGGCAATGCCCATCGTGCTTTTGAGGCTCATTCCCGGAAGCAAGACAAGCGGGCGCGCGCCCGTACCAAACTTGATGTAATCCATTTCAAAACGGTCGGTCGTTACGGTCTGTATAGAATATTCAATCATGTTTAAAAAGATACTAAACTTTCAAAGTTTTAAGATAAGCCTTTTGCTCGTCGGTTATGCGATAACTTTCGATTGCCTTTTGGATAGTCTTGTTATGAGTCCAATCATCGAGTACACGTTTTTCAACATACGGAAGTGTCGCTTCGTACTGCTTGGCAAGTGCTGTTGCAAAGAACCACGCCACCATCATGTTCAAGTAATATTCCTCGCTGCGAATTTTCGAAACCCACTTTAAAAATTTCGGATCAAAGTCATCATCCAAAAAGAATGACATCAGCGTCTCGACACCAAAGCGGACAGTGTAAACATCCGTTACGGGAGCTTTCATCCAGCGCTGAACATCTTTCAAAAGTTTTTCGCGATTCGCGGCCTTCGCAAAAACTTTCGGGCGCATCTGGTCGCAAGTCGCCCAGTTATCCACGTACGGCAAAAACGCGTCCACATGCGAAACGCAATCATCGTAATCCTTTATTAAGGATAAAATAAAAGCATGAATTTGATTTTCGTCGTAATACTTATGCGGAAGCGTTGACAAGAATTTTTCCACATCGGGATGGCTTGCAAATTCCTTGGCAATCGCGCGCAAGTCGGGAGTGCGCACCCCAATAATCGAATTCGGGTCCGTCGTTGGAATCAGCTTGCCATGAAAAGCCTTGAACTTCAAATCCTGTTTTGCAAAAAGAGCTTTTTGAATTTCGTTAATAATGGACATTATTTCACCGGTCTATATTAGCCTTGTCGCGCACCAATCGCCTTGGCTTTCAAAAAATTTATAAAAACTTTTCTAAATTTGCGCGCATGGCTGAGAAAAAGAAAATACTCGTAATGGTCGCAAGTCCAAAAAATGAACGTAGTGGCACCCTCATCCCGACAAAGGCTTTTGTCGAAGGATTGGAACAGAACGGCGACTACGAGACCGAGTACATCTTTATCGACAAGATGCACATCAAGCCCTGCCGCGGCTGCCTTAGCTGCTGGGGGCGCGAGGATGGCTCTTGCTTTATGAAGGACGACGATGTCCCGATGATTCGCGAAAAGCTAATCAATTCGGACATTGTTATTTGGAGTTTTCCGCTATTCTTGTTTGGCGTTCCCGGACAAATGAAAGTCCTGATGGACCGCATCGTAGGCATGGTCCACCCTTACATGGGTCAAAAGTTAAAAGAGGGCGCAAATGCCATGGGAACTCCGTTGCATGGGCTCCAGTTCCAGAAAGAAGGCCAGAAGATCATCTTGCTTTCAAGCTGTGCCTGGATGGATCTGGACGTTGTTTATGAGCCGGTTCGCAAGCAGTTCGACATCATTCTCGGCCACGAAGGCTATACGCTTATCGCCTGCCCGCAAATGCGCGCACTCGACCACCGTGGCGGCCCGCGTCGTTTGAACATGCTCCGCGACAAGTACCGCAAGGGCGGCGCTGAACTCGCCAAGACGGGTGCACTTTCGCAAGAGGCCATCGACATGATGCAAAAGCCGATCTTTAGCGATGACGCCTACGAAACGCTCGTCGTGGAATTCGTGACGCACATGTTTGATAGAGACGATAACTTTTAGGCGGCTAAACGTTAGACAGCCAAATTTAATGCTAGTTGCCCATTATTTTCACAATAAACATTTTTCTTAACACAATGAGAAGATTCAAATACTTTTCTAACAAGTTTATTCATTGAATCAAAATCTCTTCGATCATAACTTTGCACCAACAGATTCGCAACATCTGTTCCAATGTTCTTTATATTCGGCAACCTTAATTTTCTTAAATGTTGGCTTTGCCAACGAGGAAACCCCCCATTCATATTATTCGTCACACTCGAAATCTGTAAGCGAATAACATCAGACATTAAAAAAGTACTAAGAATTTTTTGTTCGCGAGTCGAGTTTCCTGTTATGTAGTATAAGTTATGAAGGGGATAAAAATTTCCTTCATCCAAGAAAATAAACCTATTTCCAGAAATATCCGGTAATAAAATTTTTGATTCATTTTTTATTCTTGGATAGATTCGATCAATCGTTTTATACCACTTAGCATCATTCTTTTTTGCAATATGTCTTTGAGAAAGCCGTTCTTTATGATCATTCAGATACTTTTTTACACGAGGATAATCTGCCAACTTTATAAGCTCCCCGTTAGTTGTATAGGGATTCAATAAATACTCCCCATGCCATTCCAATTTATTACCTGATAAATTTTTCGCATTTAATGCCGGTAAAAGCAATTCATTCTCAACTAATTTCGGCAAGTCCTTTGAAATAAATATATGATCCGCACCTGTAGCGACACCAATTCCAATTTTAAATCCCAACTCCTCTATTGTATATAAGTTTTCATTTACAACAACATTATTAAAAATACAGGACCAATCCTCATTTTTAGGACTGGGTTTCATTTCAAATGATATATTAGGCAAAGATTCAACAGACTCTACCTCAGCATAAGATATACTTGTTGACCATGGATTATTCGATATAAGGGTTATAGCAGGATACGCAAGGACTTTTTCCTGAAAAGCACAAATTCGTTCCAAGTCAGCAATGCGCTCTAACCGGAATTTTTGAGCGATAAAACGACGCAGCTTTTTACCATACTCATTTTTCAACCACCGATTAGCACAAACAAAGCAATGTTTTCCATTTTTCTTTAAACATTTCAGCGATTTTTCAAAAAAAGAAATATAAAGATCCGAACGGTAGTGAAAAGTTTCAAAAGATTCCTTACAAAAGGCTCTTTGTGCATCAGGAATTTTTTCGTACCTCACATAGGGTGGATTCCCGATAACCAAATCTACTTTTGGAAGTTTTTGAGTCAAAAAATCAGCCGCTTCAATATGCAACGCGGAGACATCGACCCCTAATTCCAATAGTTTTTTCTTACTTTCTTCAATCTTATTTTCATCAATATCATAGGCATAAACACATTGTTTGAACGCCTCTTTAAAATTAAAACGAAAACGCAAAGCAGACTCTTTAATTCTCTTTGCTATTTCAACAAGAAAAGCCCCCTCACCACAAGATGGTTCGAGAACAGTAAGATGAGACAAATCTCGAGAAGCAGTATATCCAGCAATATCAAGCATATAGCACACAATTTCAGGCAATGTAAAGACATCGCCATGTGCGCTACCATTCGCTCTCAATCCATATACATCTCTAGAATTCATCTGAAAAACTCTTTAGGTAAGCAACAAAGAATTTCAAAAAAGATTCCAACGAAATGTTCTCAGTCACATTGCCATATTCGTTTTCACCGCTAGTCCATAACAAAGCAGTCGATGTATAGTGCCGTTCCAGCTTCAGTTTTTCACAAAGAATTCTGTACCTATCAATATAAGAAGCTTCTCTAAATTCTGTCAGCACAGGAAAAATACTTTCATTATTTTTCACTGGAGCAATAGACCTCGCATCTTTACCAACCACCATCAAATACCCAAGCCACGGAGCTTGTTGATTTGGAAATTGATTTTCTCTATAAGCTGTCCAAAGATCTACTGCAGAGCCAATCGCTTCTTCGGCACGATTATTAAAATTGTTTCCATAGGAACCAACTTGCGACTTTAATTCAACCGCAGCAAGCAATTTTTTTGAAGGAGTCACAACAAGAAAGTCCCAATTTTTGGACGAGCGAAAAAATCCCGGCACATAATTATTTTTTGTAAATATGCATGAGTCAGGTACACCAGAATCTTCAGCAACTTTTTTGAGTAAAGAAACAAAGCCATCCAATTGTTTTCCACCAACAACCGCACCGCGGTTGCTTTTGTCAACACTAGATACTAGCTGTTTACTTTTTGTTTTCCAAAAGAAAGCAACAGCTTCTTTAATCTCTCTTAAATATTTGTCTTGACTCATAAATACCGATTATAAAATACATTTTTTCAATGAACATCTTTTGACATAAATACAGAAAAGCCCCCGCAGAGCGGAGGCTTCTCTTGTAAAAGCAATTTCGCAGATTAGCGCTTGCTGAACTGGAAGTGCTTACGAGCCTTCTTGCGGCCGAACTTCTTACGTTCAACGGCACGGGCGTCACGAGTCATGAGGCCTTCCTTCTTGAGAGCCGGCTTCACTTCTGCGTCGTTAGCAACGAGTGCGCGGGAGATGCCGAGACGGACTGCGCCCATCTGGCCAGCGATGCCACCGCCACGAGCGGTAACTTCGACGTCCCATTCTTCAGCGTTGCCGAGGATGGCGAACGGAAGGTTTGCAATCATGTTCTGCACTTCAGAATGGAAGTAATCCTTGAAATCACGACCATTGATAGTGCGCTTGCCGGTACCCGGCTTCAGGATCACTGCGGCGATGGCGTTCTTGCGACGGCCAGTGCCGCGGTAGATCTTCTTATTCTTTGCTGTAGCCATAGTTTTCTCCGTTCTAAATTAAAGTTCTACGACTTCGGGTTTCTGGGCAGCGAACGGATGTTCGGCACCTGCAAAAATCTTGAGTTTCTTGATCATCTTGTGGCCAAGAGCGCTGTGCGGGAGCATGCCCCAGATGGCAGCTTCGAGCGGAGCAGTCGGGTGCTTTGCCAAAAGGTCGGCAAAGTTGATCCAACGTTCACCGGCGATGTGACCGGTGTGGTGGAAATACTGCTTCTGGAGAGCCTTGTTGCCGGAAACAGCAACCTTTTCAGCGTTGATAACAACCACGAAGTCGCCAGTATCGACGTTCGGGGAATAGATGGCCTTATGCTTGCCCATGAGGAGACGAGCAACTTCGCTTGCAACGCGTCCCATCGGCTTGTCAGCTGCGTCCACAAGCTTCCACTTGCGAGAGACAGTCTTCGGGTTTACCGTAATGGTCTTCATGTAAATCCTCTAGTGAGTGAAATTCCGAGGCACAGGCGCCCCGAGAAAAGCAGGGTAAATATAGATGCTTTTACGAGAGGGTTCAAGGGTAAAAAAGTGTATTTTTTGAAAAAAGTAGTATTTTTGCGGGTTAAACATTCTATCAATTGATATAATTACATTAATTAGTATAGTAAATTTAGCTTTTAACCAATAATCGCAAGCGCAAGCCCCGTCATTCTGCCCCGCAGGGGAAGAATCCAGGGCATCCCGTTTTGCGATACCAAAACTTTACTGGATCCCGTCGCTACGCTCCAGGATGACAAGCCCATACCTTTCGTCTTTCGTCTCTCGTCTAAACTTCCTACTGTCTACTTCCTACTGCCTACCGTCTACTTCCTACTGTCTACTTCCTACCGTCTACTGCCTGCTTTTCTCTTTGCGCATAGACGCGAGCGCCTTGGATTTGCGGCGGGCCGTTTCTTGCAGGTTCACGGCGACATCAAATTCATCGACGATTTCGCGACCGAGAATTTCTTCGAGCACGTCTTCGAGACTTGCAATGCCCGCAATTGCTCCAAATTCGTCAACAACGCCTACCATGTGTCCACGCTGTTTGAGGAAACGGAGCAGCAACTTATCGGTCATTAAACTATCCGGCACAAGTTGCATTGGGCGCATGAGCTGGCGCAGCTTCACATCGCGTTTGCCTTCTGCAAGAAGGTTGTACGCATCACGGCGAAGCACAATCCCAATCCATTGGTCTTTATTTCCATCGTAAAGCGGCACTCTCGAAAAAGGCCAGTTGCCACGCTCGTCGAGCGTCTCGCCAATCGTGCTATCGGCAGGGAGCGTAAACACAACCTGACGAGGCGTCATCACGCGGCGCACGGGGAGCGACTTGAGCGAAAGAATATTCTTGATGACAAGCGCCTGCTGACGGTCAATCACATCTTCACGCAGACCAAGATTCACAAGGCTATTGATGTCTTCGATACTCACGTCCTTCTTTTCTTTATCTTCGCGAGTCCAGTGCTTGGTAAGCGTCAGGCAGAGCCAAATAATTCCAGTCCAGCTCAGCACTTTTGTGATGTAATAGAACGGCACAGCCACAAGCGGCGCGCAAATTTTAGCCTGCTTCACACCAAGCGTTTTCGGAGTAATTTCACCAAAGAGCAAAATGAGAATCGTGAGCACCACGGGGAGGAGCATCGCCTGCGTGGGCGACAACCGCTTCACAGCCAAGGCAGTCGCCAGGGAAGCTCCCACCGTATTCGCAACCGTATTCACCACAAGCACCGAAGCAATGTATCTATCGATATTGTCCTTCACATGCTTGAGATAGCTCGCGGTAAATTTCTTTTGCCGTTCCAAGACTTCCACCGTCGAAGGGGGAACGCTATAGAACGAGGCTTCGGTCACAGAGCAAAACGCCGAAGCCGCAAGACAACAAAAAACAGTTAAAGCAATTTCAAACATAAGTAGAGGTTAGGTTTTAGAAATTAGGTTTTAGGGGTTGGCATAGTCATTCTAGAGCAGGCGTCAAGACGTCATCCTCACGAAGGTGAGGATCCATACACATTTCGTTCTGTATGGATTCCCTCCGCTTCGCGTCGAGAATGACTGTTTAAGAAAAATCCTTTATTTTCACACTTCATTTTTACTACTGACCAAGGACTAATAACTATTCATCAGCATCGGTTCAATCGCCCAGAACTGGGTGCGCTCCATATCACGAATAAAGTTTCCAAACGATTTTGCATTCATAAACGGCACCACAAAAGAATCTTCAGTATTCAACTGAACAAGTTCGATATCCGTGGATTTTGGAATTTCAGCAAGCTTGCGAATTTCATCAAGAGCGTCATCAAAACCGCCGAGTCCTTGCACAAGTCCAGCCTCCTTTGCCTTCCAGCCCACCATCACGCGACCGCCACCATACACGGAATCCACCACAGCCTGGTCAATTCCAGTCGCCTGCGACACAACGCCCGTAAAGCGGTCGTAGAAATCATCCATGTATTCCTGCAATGCAGCCTTTTCGGTGTCAGTCCACGGACGAGCAAAGGAACGGGCGTCAGAATAATCGTTAGTCTTCACCGGTTCGTTTCTCAACCCGATTTTTTGCATCAAGCCGGAAGCATCAATCTTTCCGCCATAAATTCCAATGCTCCCGACAATCGCAAACGGCTCTGCAATTATTTTATCTGCACCACAGGCAATGTAGTAGGCGCCCGACGTTCCAATATTTCCGATACTTGCAACAATTGGAATTTTAAAGCGGCTCAAGTTTTTAAGCGCTCCCCAGATTTTATCGGATGCAATTGCGTTACCGCCCGGTGAAGAAATCCGCACAAGGAGCGCCTTCACGCCCATGCCAGGGAGTCTGCGCAAACTCTCAAGTACAGCCGATTCCATTTTAGAATCAATCGTTCCATTAATATTCAACAGCGCCACTTTTGTGCGGTGGTTCCAGCTTTCGTCAAAAATTTTGGTATTTGACGGAGCCCACGTTCTAAAGCCAGCGTAAGGAGCCTCTATTCCAAAGAACGTTTTCAAGGCATAGCTAGGCACCTGATCGATATAAAGCATCGTATCGGCAAGGCCCGCCTTGTGCGCGCCAATCGCAGTAATCACAGGCTTTTGCGCAAGTTCATCCAGCTTTTCAGCATTGACCGGCATCGTTCCCGTTTTCATCCGCGATGCCAAGCGCATTCGAACAAGTTCCCAAATATCCTTGTAAAGCGTTTCCACATTTTCGCGGGCATTCACCGACATGGAATCTGCCGTGTACGGTTCCACTGCCGACTTGTAGGCTCCATGACGCAAGAACTCAACTTTAATACCTAATTTATCCAAAAATCCTTTGTAGAACGTAATTCCGCCACCAAGCCCAAGCCATGTAAAATGCGCCGAAGGCTCCACAACAATGCGGTCCACGCTGGCAGCCGCCATAAGCACAGACGGGCGAACATCATCCATGTAAGCAATCACAAGACCACCGCGAGCCTTGAGCATTTTCACATAGCGATTAATTTCTTCGGAAATTGCCAAATTGCCATTGTATCCCGAAAAATCAAGCACGACAAGTCCTGCCGCCGGATCGCGAAGCAGATGTTCGAACAAATTCCGAACCTTCATGAGTCCAATGGACGACGGTTCAAAGAAAAGGAACTTCTTTTCGACTTCGGAAACTTCCATGTTGAGTGGCACACGGATAATCTGCGCCGAATGCGATGACCGCGGATTACGCGCCGCATGGAAACCGATACTTCCGCCCTTCGGCAAAAAGTCATCTAATATCTTGAGGGATGCATCGACATACCCGCCAAACGAAGTAGAAAGCGTAAGCGCGAATTCATCGTCATCGCCGTACAAAGGCATTTTAAATCCGAACCGATATCCATAAAGAGAAACTTCCAAAAGTAGCCGGTGTTCCTTCCAATTTTCAACATCGTAGCTAGCATTCAAGAAATTTCCCAAACGAAGAGTCGCCCCAGCATTGTGGATGCGCTCCATAGAAGCCGGTCCCAAATAAAGCAAGTTCTCGCAGGAATAGCCAAGAGAAAGGAACCGGAACGGGCGAATCAAAATGCCAGGAGAATAAGTCCACTCCGTTCCCATAAAATCAGCACTGCGAAACGCCGTAAAACGGCCGCCCCAAAAAGCGCTTCGGTCAAAAAGCGGGAAACTATGCGTCAAGTTCCAACGCGATTCGTCCATACCCTTATCGTTAAAGCGGTACTCGAAACCTGCGCCAAGGTGGTCCAAATTTCCACCCACGCGAAACTCGGTAATACCGTCATCGAATTGGTACGAAACAAGCGCACCCTTGGAATCAAGCGACGAAAGCCCGGCCGGGTTCCCGAAAACACCATGCCCACCGTCAAGCGAGACAAAACCAGATTCGCCCGGAAGATAGGCATAAGACAGCGCAGAAAGCGCAAAACATGTAGCAATTATTTTTCTCATCAATGATATAATAGAAAAATTGCTATCTTGGCTTGTGAGTGTAGGAAATAATTTTAACAGAGTGGTGGTTATATGTCTGCATCTTCTAAAAAAGAAGAAACTGACCTTTTTGACTTGTTGAAGGAGCTGGTAAAAAATTGGAAGATAATGATTCCATGCGTTTTTATCGCCGGAATCGTAGGCGTTTTCGTCGCCATGTGGATTCGCCCCGTCTATAAAGTAGACGCACTGCTCCAAATTGAATCCAAGAACAACAAGAACATGGGTTTGATGGGAGGACTCGGCAACCTCTTTGCCCCTACAAGCCCAGCTGAAACAGAAATTGAGCTTATCAAGAGCCGTCACATCATTGGCGAAGCTGTTGAAAAGATGCACTTGCAATACACAGCAACCCCTGTAAACGGCTTGGATCGTCTATTACATAGAGAAGGTCGCATGGAGCTTAGTCGGTTTGAAGTTCCATGGGACAACATTCCTGAAAACGAAAAGACTGGGCCATGGATTGCAGAAGCTACAGACAGCACAAAATTTGACCTCTACGACCACAACAACCGCAAATTATTATCGGGCATCGTCGGGGATACATACCACATTCCTTACGCCAATGACACAGCAATAATTCGTGTGGAGCGCATGAATGCCATCCCAGGTCAAAAATTTGAATTATCAAAATCAGACCGACTTAACGCAATCTCAGCTTTTAAAAGCGCATTTGACATCAAGGAAAAAGGCAAAAAAACAGGCATCCTAGAATTCAGCTATCAGGATATTTATCCCGATCGTGCAACAAAAATCCTTAACGAAATTGCAACATCCTATTTAAGGCAAAACGTCGAGCAACGCAATGCCGAAGCGCAAAAAACTTTGGAATTTTTGGAAAAACAACTCCCCGACGTCAAAGCACAAATGGATAGTTCACTCCTTAAATTCAATACTTATCGTAACAAGGTTGGCTCAATTGACATTGGAGCAGAAACACAGATTATTCTAGAAAAACGCAACGTATTACAACAAAAGCTACTTGATCTTCAACAGAAAAAACAAAGTGCAATTCGATTATTTCAACCGGAGCACCCAACAGTAAAGACTTTGGAAGACCAAGAGAACAACCTGAAGCGCGAACTCGCCAACAACTACGCCGCAACCAAAAAACTTCCGAACACACAGCAAGAAGTCCTGAAGTTGACAAATGAAGTCGACATGAGCAAGCACTTGTACACAACGATGCTCAATAACATTCAACAGTTGAAGCTCGTATCCGCCGGCGAAGTCGGTTCCGTCCGTATCATTGATTTCGCAGAAGAAGTTTCAAAACCGATTAAACCGAAAAAGAAACTAATCCTTATCATCGCCATATTCTTTGGATTAATGTTCGGAGCTCTTATCGTATTAATCCGCAGCAAATTCAGCAATGGCGTACGTGACGCAAACTTCATCGAACGAGAAACAGGATTTAGCGTTTACGCCAAGGTTCCCAAAGGCAATCCCAACGGTTCTAAAGGAACACGCCCTCTTGCCGTAGTAGAACCGGATGACGTTGCCATAGAATCGATTCGAGCATTACGCAGCTCCCTTGAATTTAGCATGGACGACAGCAGTCACCCAATCATCGGCGTCAGCGGACTTATTCCAGGCGTTGGCAAGAGCTTTATTTCCGTCAACCTAGCCGCTCTATTTGCGGGTCTCGGCAAGAAAGTACTTCTTATCGACGCTGACCTCCGCAAGGGCCGTCTGCACAAGGAATTCGGTATCAAGCGCAGCAAAGGACTTTCTCAAATACTCCTCGGTGAAGCTTCTGTTGACGAAGCGATCAAAACAACAGAAGTCGAAAACTTGTTCATTATGCAATGCGGAATGGTTCCACCAAACCCATCCGAACTTCTTGGTTCAAAGCATTTTACAACGATGATCAGCGAACTCGAAAAAATATATGACCTCATCATCGTCGATACACCTCCAATCATGTTAGTAACAGACGCAGCTCTTGCCTGTCGAGTAGCATCTCAAATTGTCATGGTCATCGAATACAACAAGCACGGCATCGATGCCATCAAGGACGGAATGAATCAGCTACTGAAAGGCAACAGTCATGCTCATGCAAGTTTCGTCATCAACAAGTACGAACACAGTCATAGCGACGGCTATGGTTACAAATACGGAAAGTACTAGCTTTACGCCTTTTCGCCATGCCATCAAAAGCAACAATCATCTCATCTTTAATCTGGAAATTTCTAGAACGAATAGGGATTCAAGGAACTCAATTTGTTGTATCCATCATTCTAGCCCGCCTGCTAGCCCCTGAAAGCTTTGGGCTTGTTGCCATAGTAACGATAATCATCGCTATAGCAAACGTATTTATCCAAAGCGGTCTAGGGACTGCTCTCATCCAGAAAAAAAATGCGGATGACTTAGATTTTTCTTCCGTATTTTATACCAGTCTTTTTTTAGCGGCAATCATTTACGGAATCATCTTTTTCACAACCCCATTTATCGCCGATTTTTACAACAACGAAGCCCTTATCCCCATCATCAGGGTTCTTACCCTGACATTGTTCATCGGCGTTTTCAATTCCATTCAATATGCTTATGTAGCGCGCAACATGATGTTCAAAAAGCTGTTCTACAGAAGCATCAGTGCAATCATTCCATCGGGTATTATCGGCATATCATTAGCGTTCAACGGCTTTGGAGTATGGGCTCTCGTCGCCCAACAGCTATCGAACTCGGCAATATCAGTCATCATCATGTGGTACACAGTTCCCTGGAGGCCCAAACGTCAGTTTTCCTTACAGCGCCTGAAAGGGTTATTTTCCTTCGGATGGAAGCTGTTGCTTTCGTCTATATTGGATACGGTTTATTCGCAAATTCAGGGAATAGTCATCGGCAAGATGTTTTCGCCGGCAAGTCTCGCCTTTTATGATCGCGGAAGCCACTTCCCTTACCTAATCGTCAACAACATAAATAACTCCATTCAATCGGTTATGCTGCCGTCACTTTCTGCATACCAAGACGATAGGCCTCAAGTAAAAAAGATGATGAGACGAGCAATCGTCACAAGTTCGTTTTTAATTATACCAATGATGGCTGGACTAGCAGCGATTGCAGAACCTCTAGTACTTATTATTCTTGGGGACCAATGGCTACCATGCGTTCCCTTCGTACGTATTTTCTGTTTTTTCTACGCATTCTACCCCATCCACACATCTAATTTATCAGCAATAAACGCATTGGGCCGTAGTGACATTTTTCTCAAGCTGGAAATCATCAAAAAAACATATGGTCTAGCCATACTTATCGGTTTTATTTTATACTTCAGAACCCCAATCGGCATCGCATATGGAACAGCCCTTTGCGCTGTAATAGCCTCTTTCGTCAACGCAGCACCAAACAAGAAGCTCCTCGATTACAGTTATTTTGAACAGCTAAAAGACATCGCACCTTCCATTCTTTTAGCGGCAATCATGACAGTCATCATAGCAAGCCTGACCTACCTGCATTTCAACAACTATTTGACCATCATTTTGCAGATTGCCATTGGATGTTTAACCTACTTCGGACTGGCCAAAATACTACATTTTGAATGTTTGGACTACCTGATCAAAACAGTTGCCGATTTCAAGAGAAAACATGGAAAATAAAGAAATTACAGTTACATCGCCACTTCTCCCGAACTTGGACGATTTCATCCCCTTTCTCAAAGATATTTGGGATCGTAAATGGCTTACGAACAACGGCCATTACCATAAGGAGCTTGAAAAGGCCTTAGCCGAATACTTGGGTGTCGAATACCTGAGCCTATTCACAAACGGAACGCTCCCTTTGATTACGGCACTGCAAGCAATGCGTGTTACAGGCGAAGTCATCACAACACCTTATAGTTTTGTGGCAACAACTCATTCCATCTGGTGGAACGGTCTCAAGCCAGTCTTTGTCGATGTCGATGAAGAAACCGGCAACCTTGATCCAGAAAAGATTGAAGCAGCCATAACACCACATACAACAGCGATTATGCCTGTCCATGTTTATGGAACGCCCTGCAACACAAAGCGCATTCAGGAAATTGCCGACATATACGGTCTGAAGATTATCTACGATGCCGCCCACGCTTTTGGTGTACGCATCAACGGTGAATCGCTACTGAAAGCCGGCGATATGAGTACGCTCAGTTTCCACGCCACAAAAGTATACAACACTATTGAAGGTGGCGCCCTAGTCTGCCACGATGCAGCCACCAAGAAACGAATCGACTACCTGAAAAATTTCGGCTTTGCAGGCGAGACTACCGTTGTAGCCCCCGGAATCAACAGCAAAATGGACGAAATTCGTGCCGCTTACGGTCTATTAAACTTGAGACAAGTCGACGGAGCCATTGCAAATAGAAAGGCCATCGCAGAAAAATACCGAGCAGCACTAAAAGACATTCCTGGAATCCGCACCCTCAAGGATTCCGAAGGGGTTCGTCACAATTACGCCTACTTCCCCATTTTCATAAACGAAGAAGAATATGGCATGAGCCGCGATGCATTATACGAAACACTTAAAACACATGACATCTACGGGCGTCGTTACTTCTATCCTCTCATAAGCACATTCAGTGCCTACAAAGGACTGGAATCAGCAAATCCAGCCAACCTTCCTGTAGCCCACAAGCTAGCAAACCAGGTATTGTGTCTCCCCATGTTTGCTGATTTGGATAATGAAGGCGTGAATCGAGTTATAAACGTTATACAAAAAAAGAAATAAATTCCATTTTTGAGCTATTATGAAAAAAAACATTCTTGTTTTCCCATGTGGCTCCGAAATAGCCCTTGAAATTTATAGATCAGTCAAGAATTCGACTCACTTTAATCTCATTGGCGCAAGTTCCGTTGACGACCACGGTAAATTTGTCTTCGAGAACTACGTAGATGGCCTCCCTTTTATCACGGCACCGAACTTTATTCCCTCCATAAAAAAGGTCGTTGCCGACTATAACATCGATGCAATCTACCCGGCCATGGACGCCGTCATCGAAATATTGAAGAAGAACGAGGCCGAAATCGGATGCAAGGTCATCGCTCCTGATACCGAAACCACACAGATATGCCTTTCGAAGTCCAGGACCTATGAAACTTTAAAAAATTACGTTAGGACTCCAAAAGTTTTTTCAAGAGACGAACTACAATCACCCGAAGCGGCAAACATGTTTCCTATTTTCGCAAAACCAGATATTGGTTACGGAAGCCGCGGCGCAAAAAAGCTCAACTCCATTGCTGAAATGAAAACTCACTTGAGTCAATACCCATCCTGCATCTTAGTTGAGTTTTTGCCAGGTAAGGAATTTACAGTAGACTGTTTTTCCGATAGCAACGGAAAGCTTCTATTTGCCGCCCCTAGAGAACGTAGCCGAATCATGAATGGCATTAGCGTCAATACAAAGCCGGTTGACGACAACGGCGAATTTTTACAGATTGCCGAAAAAATTAACACAGCCATCAAATTTCGGGGAGCATGGTTTTTCCAAGTCAAGCGCGATGCAAATGGAGAACTTACGTTACTAGAAGTTGCAAGTCGATTTGGAGGATCGTCTTCGCTATTCCGTGCGCAAGGAGTCAATTTTGCGTTGATGAGTATCTTCGACGCATTCGATATTCCCGTCGGAATTCTACGCAATAAATACAATGTAGAACTAGATCGTGCGTTAGACAACAAATACAAAATTGACATAAATTACAATGAAGTCTTTGTTGATTTTGACGACTGTATCTACCTCGAAAAAAAAATTGTGAATGACGCCTTGATGGCGTTTCTGTACCGTTGCATAAACAGCAATATCAAAGTTACCATGCTTTCTAGACACGACGATGAAAAGCTCGGAAAACTAGACGAGCTTTTGGACAAGTTACGCATCCGTCAAATATTTGACCGCATAATCCATCTTGATCCAAGTCAAAAGAAAATAGATTTCATAGACAATATAAATTCCATATTCATCGATGATTCCTTTGCAGAACGCAAAGCAGTCGCAGACAAGTTCAACATCCCCGTATTCAGTTTAGATATGATAGAGGCTCTCTAATGGAAACGTCCTTCGACATCAAACGCGTACAAGACCGCCTATTGGAAATGGCTAAAGCCACGGCGAGCATCCTTGAAAAGCACGATATTCCCTACCAGATAGCCTTTGGCACATTGCTCGGAGCCGTCCGGCATGGCGGATTCATTCCGTGGGACGACGATTTCGATTTTCTGCTGTTCGATGACACCTACGAGAAGGCGACAGATGTGCTCCTTAAAGAGCTCCCTGCCGACATGCTCCTTGAAAACGAAAAGACCGAGCCTAAATACTTTCATGGCTGGGCACACGTCAAAGATTTGAATACCGAATGCGACTGTTCGCTATTTCCACAAGACTCCATGTATAAAAATCACGGATTAAGTGTTGATTTATACAAGCTTACAAAAATCAAGGAAAAAGATTTTGCGGAATATCGTTTGAACGAAGCCCTGGACTACATCGACCGCCGAAAGAAACTCGGGTTCATTTCGGACGAAGATTATTTGAAAAAGAAGGAAACCTTCTTGCTCGAATACAAAAACAGGGAAGCCAGCACTTCGGAAAAAGAAATTTTCGCTTATCCATTCACGTATGGCAAGCAAGAAATAGACGAAGTCTTCCCTCTCAAGAAATACGCTTTTGCCGGAACCTATTTTTACGGACCCAACAATTACGACAAAATTCTCGCTTCGGAATATCGCGACTATATGTCGTTACCTCCCGAAGAAGACAGAAAGCCCCATTATACAGCCATCAAGTTTTTCTAAAGAACTTTCTACAAATGAAAAAGCTACTGATCAAATACATGAGACGTGTTCATAGAGTTCTATTCAAAAATAGAATTGAAAACGAGCGTCTGAAAAAAGAAAATGATACGTTGGCATTCCAAGTCAGTTACCTAAAGCGGCATTTTGACATAGGCCAAATGAAACCTGCCAACGGATATCTCCGCGAATTTCAACTTGTTGAAGTTGATTTTACAAGACACATCCTTGATTTGCTCAAGCCCTACGATATCCAAATGTACCTTGAAGGCGGAGCCCTATTGGGCGCAAAGCGTCACAAGGGATTCATTCCTTGGGATGACGATATCGACATTGCGATGTCTCGAGCCGATTTCAACAAGCTCCTTCACGTTCTACAGACCGACCCCAATTTCGTGTGGATTGACACAACGCAAAAGTCCGGTTACTATGCCGAATATTACGACAAGAACATCCGCGCGAATGCAAACAAGAATGTCGCTCTCATGACTCCGACTTGTGTACACATATTCAATGGAACTTGTTTGAGGGACGCAAAGAACCTGGAATTTTTCCCGAACGATTTCTTGAAAGAAGACGTAACCGAAGAACAGTACCTCGCCTTCAGAGACAAAGCCATCGCATTCATAAGAAAGCCTCATGCCTGGAAGGAACTTTTCGACTTCTACGAAGCCACATGGAAAGAGAGCGGCATTTTTTCGATGGAGCACACGTCCAGAATCGTTCCGGGGCTCGGTAACTGGGACCTGACTGAATACGGCTATCACGGATTTAGAAATCACGATGACGTTTATCCCACAACGACCATCCTATTCGAAGGCAAGGAACTTCCCTGCCCGAACAAGGCCGAAGAGATCCTGGACAGGGAATACGGAAAGAACTGGCGCGACTACCCCAAAGACATCGGATTCCCACAAACGCTAGTCGACCGGAACAAATATTTTAAATTAATTGGCGAACCATTGATTGATTTCAAAGAATTTTAAGACATGACTGAACCCGAAAGAATTGTCGCTAAAGGAATCGTTCCGCCCTCGTTTTTGCAAGAAGAAACGATATGCGATTTTTTTGTGGATTCCTCCCGCAAAAAGGTATGGGCCATCGAACTCGATATCTTGATTGAATTCGACCGCATATGCAAAAAGCACGGCCTGAAATATTTCTTGATGTGCGGGACGCTCCTCGGTGCCATTCGTCACAAGGGATTCATCCCGTGGGACGACGATATCGATGTCGCCATGCCTCGCGACGATTTCAACAAGCTGAACACGCTGCAAGATGAATTCAAACATCCGTTTTTCTTGCAGACGCCGCTCACCGACAAAGAATTCGCAGGTTCGCACACTTGTATCCGCAACACGAATACGAGCGCTATCAGCCCTATCATCCGGTTCCAAAAGATGAACCACGGGCTTTTCATCGACGTTTTCGCGCTGGACCATTTTGTACCGGAAGGAGCCGAAGAGCGCTTTGCCGAAATAAACCTGCTGAACATCGAGAACGGAACGTTCATGCGGCTAACCAACCCGGAGCTGAACGAGAAAAACCGCGAGCGCGTAAAAAACTACCACAGGGACCATATCGCGGACTACAAGAGAATCCATGAAATCGCGAGTATGTTCAACGACCGCGAAACAGAAAAACTGGCCATCCTGACATGGACGGCAGAACCGCTAGAACAAAACGTGTGGGACGCAAAGGACTTTGACGAATCGGTGGATGTTGAATTCGAAGGGTATCGTTTCCCGGCACCTGCAGGATATCGCAACATTCTCACACAGTTGTTCGGGAACTACATGGAATTCCCGCCCGTAGAAAAAAGAGGAGCCCAACACAGTCAATACGTGCTGGACCCCGATACGCCCTATGCGGAATTCCTGCGCACCTTCAAGATGGGCTAGCAGGATCCGCTACAGCAATTACTTTTTCGGTGCAAACGGCTCGATGATGTTCTTGATGATAAAGTCGGCCGTCTTCTCGATATCCTCAAACGCAACGCGCTTTGGCAAATCAACGTTAAACGCCTTCTTTACCTTCGCGACGAGTTCGTCGGTATAGACGAGCGTGCCGTTTTCCACATTCTCAATGCCATCGCAGTAAATGGACTTGCGATTCGCCGCACGCATGTCTTCCATGCTGAAGAGCGAAGTATCAAACGAGACCTCGGCCTTCGCGCCATCGATGAGCACCGGATAGCCACCAATTTCGCCATCGACACCGGGCGCATGTACCTTGGTCACCGTCTTTTCGCGGAGAGCGGTCAAGATGGAATCGATGATGTTGAAATTGCTCGAAGCGTTCATCATGTTGCGCTTCTGATCCACCGGCATCGGGATGGAGCAGGCTGCCAGCACTTCGGCCTGATCGAAAGGTAAATCTTTGCCATCCTTCTTGAAGTTCAGGAGAAGTGTCTGGCCTTCGGCGTGGCCTTCCTTGGAAATCACCACGTCGTGGAAATGGCTTACCGCAAGCGTCACGTCGATATCGTTCAGGTTGTCGATGTTGTACTTTTCGGCCATGAAGAACTTCATGCGCGGAATGAGGTGGTTCAAGTTGCCACTACCGAAATCGAAGTATGTCTTGCCGGCGGACTTGAGCCAAGGAATCACCGCATCGGAATACGAGGTATTGATGGTCACCGCATTGGAGCCCGCCTTCTCGTAAGCGGCCATGATGTTCTTCGCATAACGGATGGAGAGCGGAGACCAGATGCCGTAAGCGCGCAGGTTGCTCCACGAGATGCTCCCGTACTTGAGGCCCGAATACACGCGGCTGCTGTTCACAATAAAGTCGGGGTTTGCCTTCTTGATTGTCGCGGCGATGCTGTCAACATCGTTCAAATCGCAGTCACCGAGAATTTCAATCTGGCTGCGCAGTTCGCGACGGATTGTCGCCGCCGTGCGAACGATATTCACGTCCATCTGCATCTTGGCTGCATTGCGGCCCGCAACCACAATTTTCAGCTGCGGGTCACGGAGGCTTACCAGAAAGTCGAGCAGAAACGTACCGACGCTCCCGAGCCCGATAATCATGATGGTAATCGTCTCATTCTTTTCGACCTTGGACTTGAGCAAGGCAATTTTCTTGTTCAGGATTTCCATATCTTACTCCATAAGTTCACGGACAATGTTGTAGTCCGCAACAGTGTTACAGTTATACCAGGTATCAAACGTGACCACGTCATATTCTTCACGGGTAAGCTTGTTGAAATACGCCTGAATAATTTCGAGGTTTGTTCCTTGAAGTTGCTTTTCGGTCAAGGAAGCGACGGCCTCGTGCAGTTTTTCTGCCGACTGGAACTTCCACATCTGCGCAGAATTGAATACTGCGAGGAACGGCTCCGGAATCGTGAGCGAAGAATGGTTCGTGTCGTACAAGTAATGCGGACGGCCATCCGTCGATACGTAAAGCGCTACGGCCTTGTTCGAATAGATTGGTTCGCGATTGATCGTGAGCACGCTCTTTTCGCTGTCATAGACCTTCTTGAAATTTTCTTTCAAGAAGAACAGATCACCTTCGACAAAGGTGACATCGCCCGGTTCTTTCACGGCCTCAATGCCCTTGTACAAACTATAACCCGAGCCATAGTCCTTGAAATGCTCGTTATAGACAAGTTTAATCTTGTCGCCATAGGCCTGGAGGTTTTCCTTCACATATTCTTCGAGAGCGGAATAGAGATAGCCGCCCACGATGATGTACTTGTCGTATTCGCCGCAATTTTTCAAAAGCTGCGGCAGAAGCGCGAACTTCGGGGAGTCCTTGTAATAGAGGCACTTCAGGGTTTCCTTTTCAGTGTCCCTGTTAAAGCGGGTCGCCGTCCCGGCAACAGTAATAATCAGGTATTTCATCTTTCAATACTCTTTACGCACATTTCAAGGCCTTCTTCCAGCGTAACGACCGGTTTCCAGTGGGTACGCGTACGGATTTTATCTGTATTGAGCAAGCGACGTTCCGGGTCGGACTTGCGGTAACCTTCAAACTTGATTTTCACGTCGTCCATGCCCATCTTCTTCGCGATAAGCTTCACGAGATCGACAATGGAAATTTCCTCTTCGGTCGCGACGTTATAGACAGTACCGTCAAGAGCCTCGGGCGATTCTATCAATTCCATCACAGCGCGGCAGCTGTCGATATTGTGGAGGAATGTACGCTTGTTGACCTTCGAATTCTCGAGCAACGTGACTTCGGGCTTTTCGAGGAGGTTATTGATGATGTGCGGGATAATGTGGTCAGCAAAACGTTCATGCTTGCTGTATACGTTCGCAAAGCGGATGGAGCAACCCTTGATCTTGCCCTTGTCCACGGCATCCTTCATGAAGAATTCCGTAAGGAGCTTGCCGACGGCGTAACTCGTGCGCTGGCTGTGCTCTGCCGTTGCCATGACCAAGAAGTCCGATTCGCGGACGCCGCCGTTAGCGTTCCACGACTGCATGGAATACACTTCAGAGGTCGAGCAGTTGATGTAAGTATCTGCACCAAGTTCAATGGCCATTTCGAGGAAAGTCTTCATCGAGATGACGTTTGTCTGGAACGTGTGTTCCACTTCGTAGAAATGCTTGGTGTGGACCACTGCTGCGCAGTTGATAAATATCAGGCGGCCGGAATACGACCCCTTGAGGCTCTTCACCTTGTCGGCGACAGCGGCCATGTGTTCGGCATTGTTGATGTCGTATTCAAAAAAGATAAAGTCATCGCGACCGACCAAGTCCTTCACCGTGTCGATGGAACTTGCAAAGAAGTTGTCGAAACCGACCACGATGTTGTCGTCCTTCAACAACTGGTGCGAAAGTTCGCTGCCGGTCATGCCGGTAGCACCACTTATGACATACAGATTTTTCTTCATGTTAAGCCTCTGTTTAAATTCCTAAAGTCAGACCGCGGCTGTCCCACAGAACCGGGATTGATAAAGACAGTTTTCTTCTTGTTCCTCGTGCTCGGGGAATCCGCCTTGAAAAGCACCTCGAAGTAGTGGCACACATGAGAATGCGCAGTCAGTACATAATCGTACGGGGCGTATTCTTCACGCATGAGTTCTGCGGGCGTAAACTTGCCCCAATACGGGTCGCCCAAGATGCCGTGTACCAGCAGGAATTTTTTGCCGTCGATTTCCAGGGAACAAGTGCCATCGCGATTCATCTTGTTATTGATAAAGTCGATGGACTCCTGCGAAAGGTGCTTTTGCGTATAGTGGAGGATGGCACGCCCACGATCTGTTGCGAAACGGGTCGTATCGTTGTCCATGACCGCCTTTTCGTGGTTTCCCCAGATCTTCGCAACAAACTTACCGTCCATTTCACGGACCATGTCCACAGTTTCG
>NZ_CACZDK010000041.1 GCF_902779965.1 Fibrobacter succinogenes
GGCAAGGAATACAAGGACGCGAACGGCCTCAAGAAAGTCCGCCTCGAAGACGACGAAATCGAGAAAATCGTGACCACCTTCCGCAAGGCCAAAGCCGTCGAAGACTTCAGCGTAGTCGTGACCTACGGCGAAGTCAAGGAAAAAGGCTACAGCCTGAGCGCCGGCCAGTATTTCGACATCAAGATAGACTACGTGGATATCACCGCCGACGAATTCAATGCCCAGATGAAAGCCGACACCGAAGAACTCACCGCCATGTTCGCCGAAAGCCACAAACTCGAAAAGGAAATACAGAAACAGTTGAGCAACTTGAAATTCAATTAGGTCTGCGTCATCTTGAGCGTGGTTACCGGATAAGGTTCCTGAGCTTGCCGAAGGGTCGAATGTAAAGGATCTAGGAAAGGTTTAGTAAAGATGGGAATGAAATTGAAAGGATATACAAAGGGGGAAGTCTCCCCCTCGCTCGCACTCCGTTGCTCGCTACCCCTTCTAGCGGGGACACCCCGCAACGCCCCGATAAAGCCACACGGATTCGATTTTCCTAACGGAAAATCTTTATAAGAAAAAAGGAATAAGGAAATGTTGGATTGGATAAATCAAAATTCTGGTTTGTTTTCACTTTTGGCTGTCGTCGCATCCGTCATTGTCCCTATAGCTATATTCAAAAAACAACGCAAATACGATGAGGCCGCTGAAAGTAGGAGTGTAGTAAGGGAACGGGATGCAGAACGAAGGCAGATAGAAAGAGATAATCAGGCAAAACAAGAGCAAGAAAGAAAAGAACGAAAAAGATTTCAAGATAGAAAGGATGCAAGAAGAGAAGCGAATGCTTCTCCTTTAGCACGACTTGCTGGAGCTTCTGAAGAACTAGAAGAAGATATTTATTTGGATAAGCAATTAGGTAAAAGATGACTTTGGTGCGTCATTGCGAGGAACGATAGAGACGAAGCAATCTATGTGAAGGTTTGAAAAAGAATGATAGCAACAGAATACTGCAAGAAAGTTTTTGATGGAACACATGATTCTCCAAAGCCAGTGGAGGACGGCAGACTTCTTATTACATCAAAACACATCGCAAATAGAAGTTTGGATATTTCCTCGGCCTATTTAATTTCTGAGGAAGATTTTGAAAATGTGAATAAACGCAGCCAAGTTCATCAGTGGGATATTCTATTTTCAATGATTGGAACTGTGGGCAATGTTTATATTGAGACTTCGGAAAAGATTGATTACGCTATCAAGAATATGGGTGTTTTTTCTTGTCAAAACAAGGAAAAAGCATATTGGTTGTATTATTATCTGCAGTCTCCTTTGGTTCAAGCAAAAATTGATGCTTTAATGGCTGGGGCTGTGCAGAAATTTGTGCCACTCGGATTTTTGCGTGATTTAGATATTCCAGAATACACAGAAAATTCTAAGAAAGTTGTTCAAGTCCTTTCCGCATTGGACGACAAAATCGCCCTAAACAAAAAGATGAACCAGAAACTCGAAGCAATGGCAAAACGCCTATATGACTACTGGTTCGTCCAATTCGATTTCCCCGACAAAAATGGCCGCCCCTACAAAACCACCGGCGGCCCCATGACCTACAACCCCGCCCTCAAACGCGAAATCCCTGCTGGCTGGGAAGTGAAAACTTTGGCAGACATTGCGGATTATGTCAAAACAACGACCAAATTTGATAAAGCGTTTAATTACGTATCAACAGATAATATGTTGCCTCAAAAACAAGGCTTAAGCGGTGAAAACTTAAAACCTGCATCTGGAAATGTCTTGTGCTACAAAAAAGACGATATCCTGATATCAAACATTCGTCCGTATTTCAAGAAAATATGGTATGCAGACCAAAGTGGAACATGCTCTACAGATGTCCTTTGTATTCGTTCTCTAAATTCGGATAATTCATATTTTGTCTATAAGACCTTATGGCAAGATGATTTCTTTGACTATGTAATGCAGGGTGCAAAAGGCAGTAAAATGCCTCGTGGCGACAAAACGAGAATCATGAATTACCCTATTTGCATTGCGAAAGAAAATTTTGAAGATCTGATAAAAAAGTTTAGTGCTTTGGTTGTCCCGATGCAAGCTGTGATTCAGAAAAATACCAAGGAAATCTCTCGCCTCACAAAACTACGAGATAAACTCCTCCCGCTCCTAATGAACGGCCAAGTAACGGTTGGGTGATTTTTTTTAAGATTATTTAGAAATACAAAAAAAGGAATAAATATGGCTTCTTTTCAAGAAAATATTGATAAATCCTCTGTTTTAAATCGTAAAATGATTGTTGAATTACGGTTTAAACCAATTCCAACATTCCTTGACAAAAAAGGAAAAATTTTATCAGAAATGGAGGGCTTTATTCCCAATGGATTTTGGTCTTTTGGTGAACTTGCAGTGAAAATTTCTGACAATAATGTTGAAAATCTTGTAAGAACATCTCTCGCTGTTGAGATTAATAGGTTTGCGTATGTATCCACCAAGATTGATTCTATTCAGAAATATGTAGATGATATTGATTCAATGTACAAAGCTTTAGTGCAGGTTTTTCCTAATATTGAAATTGCGCGAATTGGTTGTAGAATTCAGGGTACATATAAAACTGCATCTCGTAAATTTGATGATGTTGTTGAAAAATTTAAGAATCATTTTCCTAATGATCTATTCTTTGATGGCTATCAATTAAAAGATTTAAGATTGGAAATTAGACACGGGCAAGGCATGTATATATTGGGCCCAGTAAATGCAAATGATTCATTTTTAGAACGAAATTTTAATTATGAAGGTCGAAATAATGGCGTTGGTATTGGTCTAGATACAGATAATTTTTTGGTGGAAACCAGTCTTAATGAATTGAATTCCATTGAAAAAATTCATGATGTTGTTAGAGCGTCATTATCTGTTGAAAAGTCTCTGGTTGATAATTTTGGTGCATTATAATGAGTAAAAAGAAAAAAAGGAAATCTGTGTCTAAAGTACAGCCTCCTGTACGGCAAGAAAATTTTGCAAATCCGTATGATTTAAAGTCTAATTTAAATAGAATAAATCAAAATGTAAGATATAATTTCAAACTTGAATATGGCGAAAGTTCTGTGGGACAGCAAATGCGACAACTCCCAAATACTGCAGTTGGTCCAAATGTTGATCCAAATGAAAAATCACAGTTTGATTCTGTCTTGCAAAATTTTCGTATGGAAATGGGGAAGAATTCTTCTGATTTGAAATTAGAAGTTTCAAACAACATAAACTCATCAATGCAACAATTTCGTGGAGAAATAGAAGGTAAGATAGATAAGAAACTTTCTAATAGTACATTTGGGATTGTCGTTAGTTTGGCTGGTGCTGTAATACTTTTTATTGCGACATATTTATTTGTGTATGTTAGATCTGATATAGGTGAACTTGAAAAAAAAGAAGTCGCTGTTGAAAAGGATGTTGAAAAGATTGAATCACAAAATATTGTATTTGAAAAACGTTTGGATAAGGTTGATTCTTTGAGTTCTGAACGTGTTTTTGAAGAACGATATAAAAAAAACAAAAAAATGCATTAATTAAAAAATGCTAAAATGTAGTTATTTTTATGACAGAATTAACAAAGAGGAATGTTTATGAATAATATGGCAATGACAAATTTGAATAATGCTAATACGATTGTTTTTATGCAATTGAAAAATATAGTGGAAAGTCAACAACGCTTTTCTATGTATAATTCGCAAGTTAATCCGAATTTTTTTGGAGATTGGATTTATCCGTTGATTATTTCAGAAAATGTTTCTGGAGGGCTTTTAAGGAGAATAATAGAATATATTGATGACGAACAAGTCTATCAAAAAAATCAAAATTTAAATGAGGATGATTATCATACTCATTTAGCCTTTGTTTATTTGACGCTACGAAATTATTCTGATGCTGTAAAAGAACTTGAATTGATAAAAAAAGAAAACTTTGGAACCTTAATACAAAAATGGAAATCATTCTCCGCCTTGCTGCAGAAGGCTGAAGATAATTATAAACCATTAAATTTATTAAATGCTGAGGCGTCATATCCTTCAGAAAGAGAAACATACGAATGTCGGAAGGCTGTTTTGCTAGCAACATATGAAAAAGAATTTGTTTGTGTCCGTGTGCGATGGCAGAGTGTGGTTCGTTTTTGGGATGATATTCCTGCTTCTAAGATTGCTTTTTCTGAATGTTGTAGTACGATAGAATTTACATGTACTTTTTTTGAACGTTGTTTGGTTGATGTTGCGTCAAGTAAAAAAGGTTATAATAATCAGAAAATGATAGGGCCTCTAATAGAATTTCTTGAAGGGGCTGGTTCTTTAGATCCTGTGGGAAAAAGTGAGATGAAATTAATATCCGATATTAAACGTGCGGAAGATTTAAGGAATTATCTGAATGAATTAATTGAAAAAATCAAAAGCTTTGACACGTATGAAAAATATGCTTCTGCTTTGCTTTATTTATGTCATAAAATTAGAAACTGTTGTTCGCATAAAATGGATTTAGAAGATCGTTTATTTGAAAATAAGGAAGAATTTAAGAAATATATAAAAATTCTTTTTGAAGGAATACTTTTGCTTACTGCAATTTGATGGTGTATTATGTCTAAAAAAATGGTAATTTTTTTGATTTTTCTCTCCTTGATTATGTGGGTTTTGCCTTACTTTTTGTATGGTGGGGATGACGGTTATGTTTTCTTCTATAGAAAAGTAAAACTAGAACAACCAAATAACTATCCAAACTATTATATCAGCCTGTTATGCCCTTTAGCTACGTTTTTTGGAGCGCTGGGTACGTTTTTGGCTTTTTTTGTTCAGTATAAGGCAAACCTCAATTTACAAGAAAAAGATGAAAAACAACAAAAGCAAATTGAAGCAGAGCAACAAAATAAAATGCGAGAAGACGTTGTATCGCGATTTTATGAACTGTTGAAACTTCACAAAAATAATGTTGATACGTTTTCGTGGAATGAATGTGTTGATGATTATAAGGTAAGTCTCGATTCTGAAGGAAGAGGACCTGAAAATGGAATCTTTGTTGAAAAACGAGGAAACCAAATATTCAATTATTTGCTTATAGAATTTGATTTGATATACCTCCTTTTGAAACACGAAAAAGGTCTTGGAAAAGATCTTGTAAATAAGGCATATGATTGTTTCTATAAATCAGTGAAAAATGATAATTTAAACGTTTTGTTAAAAAGTATTTCAGATTTTTTGAAATTTTCTGTGACGGAGGCAAATTTTATTGAGTCATGTAAAAGTGCGATTGAAAATTTAGATTCTGATTTGGAAGAGGTTTTAAAAAGGATTTTTAAAAAAAGAGGATATTTTATAAATAAAAAATTAGGTGATGGATATATTGAAACTATGAATCATTATTATCGTCATTTATACATGGTTGTGAAATATGTTGTAAACAGTGATTTGACATATTCACACAAGAGAGAACTGTTACGTGTTTTAAGAGCTCAAATGACACGACAAGAACAAGCGATGCTTTTTTATAATTGGGTTTCAGGATGCGGAAGTCAATGGGAAGAACCTAATGAGAAAGGAAATCATTTTTTTTCCGATTATAGAATGATTCATAATCTTGTGCCATGGGATTTGATTTTTGTTAGGGATTTCTGTCTTGATGTCAGAATAAGAAATGAATTGAATTTGAAGTATGATGGAAAAGAAAAATTGGATGAAATTAAATTTGTTGCGTCGTTTGTGGAGGCTTTAAAGACAAAAATCCATCAAATAAATTCAAAAAAATGGAAGTATGAAAAGGAAAATGATAAATTATTTGAATTTGAGGATTGGTACGATGAAGAAAGAACTCAATTTGGAGAATCCTTATACGATATGAGAGTTGAAAAAAAATATTATAAATTTTATAATAGAAAGGGAAAAAAGTTTTTAATGGTTGAAAAAAATAGTGTTGCTGACATTGTGGATAAAATATATCGCGAAAAATTTGATGTTAAGTCTGTAGAGATTATTGATGGCACTTCCATAAACGATGAAATGATTGATAATATAAAGAGAGATGGTTATGTCATTCGTAATTGTAATGGGTAACATTTTTTTTAGAAATGTTTTTTCTGTGTCAGCTACCCATTTTTGTAAGTTTCCTCATAATAAAGAAATTGGAAGGTTGCTATTGAGGGGTGGGGATGATTTTTTTTTCAAAAAATGCAATTTTGTCAGTTTATGGGGAAGCTTACAGTATCTGGTACCAAGTTGGATAGAAAACAAATTGCTGCGGTTCTGATAAATTCAGAAAACGATTATTCCAATGAGCCCGAATGGCAAAAAGAACAGTACTTGCTTTCTCAAAAGAACTACGCCAATTTCTTGGAATACGACAGCTGGCTGGACTGTTTTGAAATTAAAGAACTCAAAGTCCGCAAGATCGTTGTAAGAAAAGCCGAAAAGAAAGGCCGCCTGAACACTTACGACTTGTGCATCATGATGCAGAAATTGAAAGATTCAGAGTTCATTGATGAACCCTGAAGAAAGTGCATGGGATAAATTCTTTCGAAGTGCCGGAAGTATAGCCTGAAAGCTTCATGGTAAAAAATTAGATTCGAATTGTTCGGAATTTCCAAACAGCTGAGAGGTGGTAAAAAGACGATTTTGTGCAGTTGGCAACTGCACAATTAGGCTTATTACCGATTTTGTAATTTTAGTTCTTTTCTTCTTCCCGAACATTCTCTGCCGTCAGTTCCGGATTTCTCAATTCAAATATAAGTTCATCAACGTGTGTGCAAGGATTTTGCGAACTTGGTGCATTTGTTGAATCTTTGAAATTATTCCTAAGGGCCTCGGCTCTTGTAAATGCGTCAGCTTCATTGCCGAGTTTTGTTATGTGCTCGTAAATTTGGGAATCGCCTTTGGAGTAGTCGTAGAGAGCGTTCGGGTCTTTTTTGTGCAATTCGTTACGGATAGCGTCTTCTAGCAAGTCGCAAAGATCTTTGCGACTCGTGTGTTTAGAAACTTCTTTGAAATGCAGTAGCAGCCAAAGTTCAAAACTTTCGTTTGACCACGCGCAATTGATTTTGTGTTCTGCGGCTTGTTGGATGGCTTCGTCAAAATCGGGGAATTCATCCCGGTCAAATACGACCCAGACGCGGTCGTATTCTTGGTGGTTATATTCTATCTGGCGATGAACTTTGTTGACAAGGGCTGTTGTCGATTTCCCTTTGCCTTGTACAGTAATATTTATGTTGAAACGGTTCGTTTTGTCGAGTTCCGCTTTGAGTGCGTTGAAATAATTCGGCTCAGTCTGCGTGCCTTCAGTTGCAATCAAAAAAGTGAGCTTTACGAATCGCTCTTTGGTTTGCGATTCTTGCTCAATTCGTTTGGCGTGTAGTTCTTCTTCCTGTGCAATTTCTTCTAACGAGAGTTTTTTCATTTTAACTCCTTAAGAATGGAATTGCGCCGTATCTGCCGTTGATATAGTCTTTTTCGTAAACTCTATCTTGTCTTATCTTTTCTCCATTTTGTTCCTTGATCTCGCTAAGCGGATAAATGTCGGTTGATTCGTCTTCGCGGTTCTTTTCTGCAAACCAAATTTGGTCTCTGCGGAAAATTTTGTTGCTGAGCAAGTTTGTGTCGTGTGTCGCGAATATCAGTTGGGCCTTGTTCGGGTTTGTTTCGGGAGAATTAAATATTTCAATGATTTTCTTGGTGAGTAGGGGGTGGAGCTTGGCGTCAAATTCATCAATAACGATTATTCCGCCCTTTTCAAGCGTGTCTATAATCGGTCCTGACATATTGATGATTTTTTTCGTTCCTTCTGATTCCATTTCATCGTTAGAAAAGAAGGCTTCGCTTGGTTGCCCATCTTTTTTTCGAACAATATGCCCTGTTTCGAGTGTTGGAAATTTCAAAGCATTGTTTAGTTCGTCTGGAATGAATTTTAATAAAGCTTCTATTCCTGTAATATTGTCGCTAGCGTACTTTTTTAATCCCGTTTCGGCTTCTCTGATGCTAGAAAATCCTAAATCCATTCCTTTAAGAAAATCTGTTGCTTTTTTCGATTTTTCGTTGTTTGCGAACAAATATTTTATTGAGAAATTTTTAAAATCGTCGTCCTTTACGCCGGAAGTGACTCTTAAATCTTCAAACCATCCCATTATAGATTTTGATATTTTCCCATTCAACTGTGCTACAAGAGACAAAAATAAACGGTTTTCGACTGTTGCCTCTTCCTTGCCGTTTCCTTCAGGAAATTCCTTGGTTATACCAATTCCTTCATCATTTCGAACAAAAAGAGGTTTTTCCTTATCGTTTTTGATTGTATACAGCCACTCTCTATTAATTTTTCTTGGACTATATTCAAAGCCATACTTGTAGGTGTCGTCTCCCGATGTGAATACGACTTCGAAAAAAGTCGGTTTTTGCGGATAAAGCTCGTCTAATTTAAAAGGATCGGTTTTCAGTTCTTCTGTTGGGTTTGTCTTAACAGAGGAAAGCAGAATCTTTTTCATCATTCCTATAGCCGAAAGCAAATTGCTTTTGCCGCTGGAATTCGCTCCGTAAATGGCTATAGATGGTAGCAGTTTGAAGTTGTTATCTTCGCGTACGAATTCCTTGAGTTCCTGAATGGAGGTGGCCTTCATGGAAAAGGTCTTGTTCTCTTTAAACGAGCGGAAATTTCCTACGGTGAATGATACAAGCATATTTACTGCCTTTGAATATGTTTTTTTTGAGAGATTTTCTCAAAATTTACATTGTTTTTGTCGAGAAAGCAAGTTTTTGTTATTAAAAAATGAGAAAAAGTATCAAAATTTAATAATTTGAGGGCGTGAACGCCCAAAAACAGTCCTTTTGTACCCGATGTCTTAATGGTTTGAAGACGGTGTACTCGAGAAGGGGATGCCTCTAACCTTTGGAAACGGCGAATCAAGTTTTGCAAGTTGTTTTTACCGCATTTAGCTAATTGCGAACACATGTGTGCGCAATTGGGAACGCATTGCGTTCCCGCTTGAATTGGATGAAGAACAGCCGACTGTAAAGGCGACTGTAAAATTATTAAGGAATTTGTATATCCAACCCACTAAAGAATGGACAGTTCAGCCGAATTTAACTGACCGGACAAGTACCCGGCAAGTAAACTGCGGACGCATGATAACCTTCATTCTGATAATCCAAATATCATGAGCTTATTACTCACGGCAAAGGGCGTCGCTGTTTATCAGGGATGATTGTCGACAAGGCGGTATCGCATGCTGCGGCCGCCTTTTTTATTTGTCTCGAGGATTCCTTTGTCCATGAGGCTTTGTATTTCGCGGAGGGCGGTGTCGTGGCTTGCGTTGAAGAGCGCTGCGGCTTCTTTTGCGGTGAAGGGCTGCGCGAGGCGGCCTGCCATGATTTCGTCGAGGAGCTGCTGTTCGCGGGCGCTGAATGTGTCGTTTGCGTGGGCGCTGCGGAACTGGATGCGGCTGATTTCTGAGGCGAAAAGTTGTTCGCTATCTTTGATGGCGTTTCGCATCATTTGCAGGAACCATAAAATCCATTCGGTGAGGTCGCCGCTTGCGGCTTGCGTGCGTGCGAGAATCTTGAAGTAGTCGCTTTTATGAATGTTAATTTGTTTGTTTAGTGCGTATTGGCAATGCGTCGTGTTCTCGGTACGGGCGAGTTGCATGGCCGTGATGGCGCGGGCGAGTCTGCCGTTGGCATCGGCGAAGGGGCGAATCGTGATGAACCAAAAATGTGCAATTGCGGCTTTAATCACCCCATCTATATTAGCGCTTTCAAACCACGATAAAAAGTTTTCCATTTCGCTTTGGAGACGTTCCGGGTTCGGGCCTACAAAATGGAGTTGCTTTTCGTCGATGGTCGTTTGCACTTCGTTCGGAACTTCGCGAAACTTTAAGACTTTGTTCTGGCCCATCGCGGAATGCCAGTTGAAAAGGCGCTCTTCGGTGAGGGGCTGCGAGGCGTTCTGGATGGCGCCTAGATAGTTCTTGATGTAGTTTTGCGAACCTTTGCTTTTGAGTTCCACTTCGGCGAGGGTGTTCGCGGAGTCCAGCGTGTAGCCGTCGATGGCGTAATTGGCGACGATGTCTTCGGCGAGGAGCTTGGCTTCGATATCCTTCAATCCGCAGATTTGCATAATTCCGATGAGCTTGCCTTCTTCAAGGCGTGTCTGCCCAAGCGCTTGGAGCACCTTGGGAGAATCGAAGTGGAACCGCGTCCAGTCTGGGAATTGGTGGATGTAAAGCATGGTTATTCGACGTTGTTAGTCTAAATATATTCTTTTTTAATCTCTAGCTTTTGAATAGTCACTTTGTTGAATATGCTATGATGTGAAAACATAAAAAGCTAGTTTAAAAGTAAAAACAGCTTCAAAGCGAGAAAAACGTTAATTATTTAGAATTGATAGATATTCGTGTTGAGAATGGGAGCGTCGGCCAAGGTATTGTCTTCGCAGTAGCGTGCAAAACGAGAGTCGCGGGCGACTGCTTGCAGGCGCACATGACCGAGTGAAGCCGCTGACGCCGTAGGCGTCAACTCCGAGCTGGGGCCCCGCCCGCATGAAGATCTTTCTTGAATTATGGTTATAAAAATTCGATAGCTAGGCGGCGAGCCTTTAATTTTCATAAATTTAAGCTATGCAGAAAATTGATACTTGGTACAAGGCTCAGGGCAACTGCCCCGATGAAGAATATGAAATTGCAAGTTACCTGCTTTTCGAGGCGGGTGTTGCAACGCTCGAAGAACTCGATCCGGTGACTGCTGGTCGTACGGAGTTCTGTTTTTATACGGGCGACAAGGCGGAACGTGACCGCATCGTGGCGGAATTTCCGCAGTACAACTTTGTTGTAACTGAAGAGCCTGCGAAGGATTGGGACAAGTGGTGGCGCGACCGTGCGCAGCCTGTGGCTGTGAGCGAGCATCTTTGGGTGCGTCCACCTTGGGTGGAGTTTACGCCGGAAGATCCTGAAGCGGTTGTCTTGGAACTTGAGGCAAAGACTGCATTTGGAACGGGCGAGCACGAGACGACGAGTAGCTGTGCTGCGCTCATGGAAAATATCGATTTTAAGGGCAAGACTGTTCTCGACATTGGAACGGGAACGGGCATCTTGGCGATGTTTGCTCGTCGCAAGGGCGCAAGCCTTGCTGTGGGTACAGAAATCGACCCGCTCACGATTCCCTGCATTGCGGAAAACTTTGAACGCAATGGTTTTGGTGAAAGCGACTGCGTGCTCGGATTCCTGGATGCGTTCAAGGATGGAACGAAGTTCGACGTGATTCTCTGCAACATGATTCGCAGCGAGCTTTGGCCGCTCCGCGACGACATCGAAGATTTGCTCGCCGAAGGCGGTGAACTGATCATCAGCGGTCAGCTCGAAGTCGAAAAGGATTACATCCTCAAGTGGTTTGATGAAGCCGGCTTCAAAGTCTCCGTCGAACGCACCAAAGGCGAATGGTGGAGCGTGCTTGCGCGCTCCTAAATGAGCCGGAAAGGAGACAAACGCATAAGGCGAGCGTTGCGGATTATTTATTTCGCCAAAATTGAATTCTTGATTCGCACTCACCTTTAGGTAAGCGCATATTTAGATTCATAAGAGTTTCTAAATTTTCTGCAGCTTCTTTTGGTGATAAAATGTTGTATTCAATCAAATTGTCGAATAGGTAAAGAACTCCTGAAACTTTAACACCGTCTTTTTGTGCTGCTGAGCGTAACTTACTGTCTCCGGTTAAAAGACGGCCATCAACTTTTTTGGCGTAATACCATACAGAACAATCTGCGATTGAAGCGTTATTTGTACAGCTCGTGTGTAACGAAATCACTTGGCTAAAATCAGCAGCGTTAAAAGATACTACACCTAATTTATTTGAATTGATAAATTTTTGGACTATCTTCAGCTGTTCTGGTCGAGTGATTTCGCTGATGACTAAATCTGTTGTGCATATTTCGCAGGGCAAGGCAAAAAACGCTTCCAGTAGGCTTACTGAAAGTAAGTCAAAGATGATGTTTGCGTCGCTTATGACAATGCGTTCTTTTATCATACCAAGGCAAGATCTCTACGAACTTGTTCAATGTCTTGATGCAAAAGGTTTGCAGCCTTGGATGTAGTAATAAGTTCTTTGCTCAGAGCCTTGTAAACTAGGCTAACGAAACGGGTTGACGTTTCTTGGTGAAATAAGGTTCTTTCGATAAGAGCCTTGAATCCTTTTGCTCGGTTTTTCTGGATGCAGAAGGTGCGGAATCGTTGTTCCGAAATGATGCCGCAATCTTTTGCTTTGTACATGATGGCGTCACAAGAAATTCCGTAAGAAAGTTGAATCGCTTTCAGCTCCTGATATGAAATGTCTTTTCGAGTGCTCCCGAGAATTCGTTTGAGTTCTGATTCGGGAAGCAACATTTCGCTAGCAAACAGGTGACAGAAAGTTTCTTCTTGCTTATTGTTGATGTTTTTAGGGAATTGCAGAACCAAATGTCCAAGTTCATGTAGCGCTGTAAAGCGTTTTCTTTCGACGGAAAAAGTTTTGTTTAGAATGACTACATGGAATTTTTCATTGACTAGAGAACTCATGCCATCGAATGAATCTGGTGCATCAATTTCGATAACTTTTACTCCGTTTCGTTCGAGCAAGTCAATAACATTCACGATGCCGTCTAGACCAAGGTTCCATTCTTTGCGGATTTTAGCTGCTGCTGCCTTGACTTCTTTGGACGAAGATGCGCTTATGCGGGGAAGGGGCGATTGTATCGTTTCATCGCCGCAGATTTCTTCGATGTTGATATAACGTTCCATAAGGTCCGCAATGGCTTCGCGGATGCCGTTCTCTTTTTTTTGCGGGAGAGAACTTTTTTTGCGGAATCGAACAGATTCGACCTGTACGGCAAAGGGCCTAAAGAAATAATCAATAGGCTGGTGAAGTGCTTTTGACAATGCGATGACGATATCGCTGCTTGGAGCCATCAAACCTTTTTCGTATTTGGAAATGGTCATCTTTGAGACTTTGTTTCCCATAGACGCGCAGAGTTCATCCATAGAAAGCCCCATCATGATGCGGGCATTTTTAAGCCTTGATGAAAAAATAGAAAGTTCCGCCATACTTTCCTCCGTTGTTTACAAATATATATAAATAGTTGTAATTTGTAAACTAAGCGTTTTTTTTGTCAATGGCGTTCCATAAATTGCTGATGCTAAAGATCCTCGCCTTCGCGAGGATGACGAATGAAAAAACACTAGCCATTAGCCACTGCTTACTTACTTCTTAAACGTCGGTTTCTTGAAACCTTTACCGTGTGAGCGGCGGCTGGCGAGGTTTATCTCGCCGCTGTTGAAACGGTTCTTGTCTTCGACATTGCGGTGTTCGCGGAACGGCGCATTTTGCTGGTTCCCGCGGCGATCCCCATTGCGGTCGAAATCGCGGCGGTCTTCGAAAACATTGCCACGGCGGTCGTCAAATCGGCGCTCACTGTGGAATCCGCGACGTTCTTGGCGTTCTCCCTCGCGTTCAAAGCGGTCGCGATTCTCGTTTCGCCAGTTCTCGCGACCTTCTTCATTACGTTCAAAGCGGTTTCCGCGACTTTCACTAAAGCGTTCTTCGCGGAACTGGAATTCGCGTGGTTCCCTTTGCGATTCCCCACGATTCTCGCCAAAGCGGCCTCCGCGGCCTTCGTTGAAGCTACGACCTTCGTACCCTTCGTCGCGCCAGCGATTCTTGACTTTCTCTTTTTTCGGGCGTAATGCGTTCGTGCGTTCGTCGCGCTTTTGCATTTCGCGATTGCGGAAGTCTTCGTTCTGTTCGCGTTCCTTGCTTGGGAAGTATTCCTTGCCCTCGGCCATTGCAGTACGGCTCAGCAGCAAGCGACTGACCTTACCCATCTTGAGTCGTTCCAGAACTTCGCGCAAGTGCGGGCGGTTCGCCGGAATGTACCAGAAGAAGAATTGCTTTTGGTTTGCCTTTTCTTCGGGCGTTTTGGCGACAAAGAGAGGCTTTCCATCCGGCGTCATTTCGGCGTAGAACATCTCGGTGGCAATGGTCATCGGCGTTGGCGTAAAGTCTTGCACTTGTTCCAACTGGAAACCCAATTGCTTTGTTTCGAGCGCAAGTTCTGCCATGTCGGCTTCGGTGCATCCCGGATGGCTACTGATAAAGTACGGAATCAGCTGCTGCTTTTTGCCGATGCGTTTGCATTCGTCGTCAAAGAATTCTTTGAACTTGTGGAACAGCGTAAAGCTCGGCTTGCGCATCAGTTTCAGCACGGCGTCGCTTGTGTGTTCGGGTGCAACTTTCAAGCGTCCACTCACATGGTAGTCGATGAGTTCGCGGGCGTATTCCTCGTGGTCCTTGCGGAGTTCTTCGTCATTTGTCTCTTGTAAGAGCATGTCGTAACGCACGCCGCTTCCGATGAACAGGTGCTTCACTTTCGGATGGTTGCGCACTTCGCGATAAAGGCTCAAGATTTCGGCGTGGTGCGTGTCCATGTTGTCGCAAATATTGGGCGTAAGGCAGCTTGCTCGGGCGCATTTTTGACAACGGCTGGGGTCGCGGCCACGCATGTTGTACATGTTCGCGCTGGGGCCGCCGAGATCTGTGATCGTTCCGGCAAAGCCTTCCATATTCGTCACGATTTCGACTTCGCGCAGAATGCTTTCGCGGCTACGGCTTGCGATGAACTTGCCCTGGTGCGCATTGATGGCGCAGAAACTGCAACCGCCAAAACAGCCGCGGTGTGTGTTGATGCTGAACTTGATCATGTCAAACGCCGGAATGTTGCCGCGTTTCTTGTAGCGCGGGTGCGGCTCACGGGCGTAGGGGTATTCAAAACTTTCGTCCAGTTCGCCGTATTCCATCGGTGGGTAAGCGGGGTTTATGACCACGGTCTGTTCCGCGACATCTTGCAGAATGCGGTGCTGGAACCACTTGTTGCATTCGATATCGACTCGGCGGCAGTTCTCGATTTGGTTCCTCTTGCTTTCCAGACATTCTTCGTAGCTGTACAGTCGCAAGTCTTCCCACTTGCTGTTCTTCGGGACGTTCCCCTTGGGTGCCAAGTAGGCGGTTTGCGGAACGGAATTCAGACTCGAAAACGGAACGCCTTTTTTGAGCAAACGAACAATTTCTTTCAGCGGTTTTTCGCCCATACCGTAAACGAGAATATCGGCCTGCGTATCGAACAGAATGCTCGGCTTGAGTTTGTTGCTCCAGTAGTCGTAATGCGTCACGCGGCGCAAGCTCGATTCGAGTCCGCCAATGAGGAGCGGCACATCGGGGTAGAGCTTCTTCAAAATCTTGGCGTACGTGTATGTCGCGTAATCCGGGCGGAATCCGGCCTTGTTCCCCGGCGTAAAGGCATCGTCGCTGCGGAGGCGCTTGGCGGCAGTGTAGTGGTTCACCATGGAATCCATGCCGCTCGAAATCGCAAAGAAAAGTCGCGGCTTGCCAAGCTTCTTAAAATCGCGCAAGTCATCGCGCCAATTCGGCTGCGGCAAAATCGCCACGCGTAAACCTTCATGTTCCAAAAGTCGTCCGACAACCGCATGCCCAAAGCAAGGGTGGTCCACGTAAGCGTCGGCGCTGATGATAATCACGTCAACGTAATCCCAACCGAGTTCGTCCAGGTCTTCTTTGCAAATGGGTAAAAATCGAGGATCGTACATAATGGAACTTTGGGGTTGAAAAGTTTATAAATCTAAAGATAGAAAACGCAAGTGCCGGCGAAATTTATTTTCGTCTTATTCCGCGTTCCCTTTGACGCAACGGACAGAAAGCCCGGAGTTTGGTTTTGTCAATACGAATCTTGTGTAATCTTCGTTATATTCAAATATGACTAGGGTTGCGAGTGATTCATATTGTGTTGTTGAGGCCCACAGGTAGCCCGTTATACCCTTGTTCATGAAGGCCCCTGAATTTACGATCCCTGCGGCAACGACAGAAAATCCGTATTCGTTGGTGTTTTCGAGGCCGTTTCCCCAGCTGTCAATTGCTTTCAGCGATGTTCCTGCGCAACGATATACGGGCGGATTTCCGTCTTTTATCACAATATCGCAAGAGTGCTCTGCGATGAGTTCTTGCCATTCATCTTCGGTGGGTAAATGCCAACCTTCAGGACAAACTTTTTTTGCGGCTTCCCATGTGTAGAGTCTTCCAAATTTTTTGCAGTTTTCTGGTTCGTTGTCGTAACACCAGCTGTTTATTTCGTCGTTCTCATCGCTCTCGATTTTATAGTTCATGTTTTGTGCGGTCCACACATGATTGCTAATGACGATGGTGCGGTAAACCTGGTCATCGCGCTTGTCTAAAAATTCGCCATAAGAAATATCGGGATTCAAGAATTCTGTGGTGATACAGTTGTGCTCGGTGCAATCGTAAAAATAGAGTGTGGCGCTTGACTTGGGGGCGTCGGAACTGGAGCTGCTTTGCGGAGCAGAACTAGAGCTTGGCGGCACGGAGCTAGACGACTTTGCATTTGAAGATGAGGATTTGACCGCGGGTTTAGAGCTGCTCGAAACAGGAGCTTTGCTAGATGACGAGGGTGCTTCACTTGACGAAAATACGATAATTTCGACGTGGTTCGAAAAGTGGATATCTGTTTTTTTGATGCGCGAAAATGAACTAGAACTTTTGCTAGAGGTGCTGTCAGGAGTCTTGATGATTTCGAAGGTGCCGGAGGGATTGTTGTCGCTAAGTGTATCGTCAACGTCGCCGCTACAAGCTGCTACGACGGTGAGTAATGCGGCGAATATGTATCCCCTGATTTTGGTCATTTAATAATTATAATATAATAACGTTTGGCGCATCTCGTATGACGGTTTTCTAAGTTTTGCTGTGTTCAGTCAACTCCGCTTTTGACCGAGCTTCACGTTCCTGCGCTTCTCGCATGGAATACACGCACCCGCAAAAGTTTTGGCGGTAGAGGTTGTAATCGTGCGAAAGTTGGATGGAACGTTTGTAGCCGCCTTTTTTCTTGAAGTCACTGGGCAGTCGCTTGATACCGTAAATATCGCATTGTTCCTGCACCACTTCGTTGAGCACTTGGGCATCTTTCATCGGGCTGATGGTGAGTGTGGTGGTGAAGTAATCGCAGCCCAGTTCTTTCGCGAGTTTTGCTGATTCGGCAAGTCGCAGTTCAAAGCATTTGCGGCAACGCTTGCCACCTTCGGGTTCTTGCTCAAGACCGCGGGCGATGTCGTAAAATTTTTTCGGATCGTAATCGCCTTCGATAAGCGTGACCGGATACTTTGTCTTAAATTCGGCGACAAAACGTTTAATCTCGTTTACGCGGTGTTGGTATTCTTCGGCGGGCGCGATGTTTGGATTGTAATAGAACAAAGTAATTTTGAAATATTGGGAAAGGTATTCGATGGTGTAGCTGCTGCACGGTGCGCAACAGGCATGCAACAAAAGCGTCGGCACTTCGCCAGTTTTTTCGAGCCTGCGGATAATGCGGTCGAGATCGACTTGGTAATTGTGTTTCGGTGCTGTCATTTCCATGTCTCTATCGCCTTTCGTCTCTCGTCTTTCGTCTCTCGTTTACTGTATGGTTCCCGTCGCTTCGCTCCAGGATGACCGTGTCTGCGACGCTCGATAATCCTACTGTCTACTTCTAACTTCCTACCGTCTACTTCCTACTTCCCACTAAATCGTTCCTACCGCGACAATCCAAAAGCAAACGGTCGATGCGAATGCGAACGGTCCCATCACATGGCGTTCCTTGGCGCTCAAGCTAAAGAAAACTGTTGCTGTATAGAACGTCAGGTAAATTGCAAAGAAGAAAGCGACAATGCGCGTGATTCCAAACGGAATCAGTTCGGGCAGCACGTGGCCCGCGCTTAAAATTGTAAACAGCGCTACAAATTGCATAATGATCGGCAATACGAATGCTCTGCGAACCTCTTGCGGAACGACCCTGTGGCGGCCGTTCATGGCGTACATGCCAAGTGGGGCCCCAAGTGCAAGCGCGATGTTCAATGCAATGGAAGGCAAAAAAACGATAGAACCGATGATAGCTGCGATATAAAACATAATCTTAAGATAAAAAAAAGGACTCCTTCAGGCAAAGGAGGGAACCTAAAGGAGTCTGAGAGTGTTTGGGTATTATTAATAATACATATCTTCGAGGCTGTAAATTGGAATATTATCGAAAATAGTGGTTACAAAAGTATCCATACCCTTTAAAATAGGGACTTTTGGGATGAAATGTCTCAAAATTTGAGGTTTGTTTGCAGGTGAGCGTAGCTTGGACTGAATGATTTGGTCTTGGTTTTCTTGAAGGCGAAGACGAAATCGCACCCGAACCAGTCGTTGTCTAGCTTGACTTCGTTTTGGAGGGTGATGCTTTTAGCTGGGTTCATTTGGGGGAATGCGATTGTCAGTTTGGCGAGGGCGAGGCTGCTGCGGTAGCTTGCGCCGAGTTCGATTTTGGGTGGCTTTGTGCGGTTGTTTTCGTGGCGGACTTTGGCGCTTGCTTTGAACGCGAGCGTGTTCCAATCAGATTCGACGTTACCGTTCCATTCGGTCGAACTGCAATTGTCGTTTGCTTCAAGGCAGGTGACGCTAAAGCTTGTTCGTAACCGTCCTGGCCCCGTGGTTAGCGCTATTTTGAAGCGGGCGTTCACGGAATCCGAGGCTATTGCGCTTAGCACGCGTGCCTTGGCGGAGAGGATTGTGTTTAGTGCTTCGGGCCATTGGACGTTGACTGTTTGCGATGCCCAGAGGCGGTTTTCGGCAATGCCTTTGCTCAAGTTGAGACCCTGCGGGATGGAGTCGCCGTGGATGTATGCGGTCGTCTTCCACGATAGGTGTTTCTTTTCGCTTTGCAATTGAATCTTGACGAGCGGAAGGTCTTGCCCGAATTGATACCAAGCCGAAATTTGCCCGAGCGTGGTGCGTGCTTGCAACGCGATAGCGCTTGCGTTTGAAAATTTCCAAAATGCGGCCGTCAGTTCGTTTTGACGATTGGGGTGGAACGCCACATGTGTGTGAAATGTTTTGGAGGTATCGATGTGCGCACCAAGATGGAATTTGCCGATGGGAAAACGAAGTGCTGCTCCCCATAATGTGTCGAGTGGTAAATGACTATGAAATTCTAACGTGGAAATTTGTCCGAAATGCGACTCGTAACCGTCTCGCCGGTACGAGAGCAATTCTTGTGAGCCAAGATGCAATTTGAAATAGTAGAATTGGATTTGCAATTCTTCGCGGTGTTTTTTCAAGTGGCCGTCGCCGTTGTATAGTCCTTTCCACGAAATGCGCCCGTGCGGGATGAGTGGTGGTGCGGCTTTGTTTGCCTGTGCCGTTTTGGTGGAGTGCGCGGCATTTGGGGAATGCGCGGATTTCGCTGGTTCGTTTTTTCGTTTCTTGCGGGTTGATTTTGTAGTATTTGGGGCTGTGGTTGCGCAGGGCTCTTGGGCGTAAACTTCGGCGAGTAAACACGCTTCATCGTAGTTTTCTTCTTCGAGTTGCGAAAAAATTTCATCGGCTTCTTCGGGGGTGATTATGCCGTCGTCCCACCATTCGAAAACTTGCGCTGCGTCTAGTGGTGGTGCGGTTGTCGATGATTCCTCAGCGTTGGCTTGTGCTGTCGCGAAAATAATGAGTGCGAAAAGTAAAAGTATTCTGTTCAAAAGAACCTCCCTTATATAAACACCCGCGAGAGAATCTTTTGGACTAGAATTTTTTGAAAAATTTTTGAATCGAAGTGTTGGGTTTGGATGGAATCCTTAAATCTTTCTAAATTTTGGAACATGGCAAATTCATCTTGGTCTAAAAATTCCAAACCCCGTGGTGCGAGTGCGCTTGGCAAGGATTTTATCCCCCACATGAAGGCTCCGCGTACGGAGTTCCCGCTTTTTAACGGCAAGCGCGTGACGCCCTCTCTTGCTGGGCTCGACAAGCTTTTGCATTACTACGGTGTGGAACTTCAGCAGGAGACTTTGAAGCAAATTTGGGAATTCCATCAGCTGCTCCGTGCGAACAATGATGACCAGGATTTAACGCGCCTTAATGCGTTTGAAACGATGGTTGAACGCCATTATGCCGACTGTACGCTCATCAATGCTTACGTGCCCAAGTGGCCTGCTCGCATGATTGATGTTGGCAGTGGTGCCGGTTTCCCCGGAATCCCGCTGAAAATTGTGAACCCGTCGATTCAACTTACTTTGTGCGAACCTCGCCCAAACCGCATCAACTTTCTCAATATGGTCATCGAAAAAATGGGCCTCAAGGGAATCGACGTGTTCGGTCACAAGGTCACGAGTCGCAGCATGACCATTCCTGTTGATGGTGTTATCAGCCGTGCTTTTGAACTCATGGAAAAAACGCTCCCGCGCATTGCAAATTCGCTCAAGGTTGGTGGCCGCGTGTTCTTCATGAAAGGCCCCGCCGTTGCTGACGAACTCAAAACATTCTACCCCGAGGATTTCGGTTACAAGTTTGTCGGGAAGCATTTCTACACGATTCCGAACAGCACGCAAGATCGTGCGCTCATTATTTTAGAACGCGTGGAATAAAGCCCGTGGAATAGGGCGCGTTTTTCCCGTTATCGTATAAAAGGAAATGCCCGCTTTCGCGGGCATGACAAGTTTGCGATTTTTTTTCTGTCTACTTCCTACTGCGCCTCCGGCGCCTTAGAACTTAAACAGCATGCCGAAGCGCATCTGGCCGTCGCGAACGCCGTCTGCTCTGCCTACGTTCTTGATGGTTGCCCAGTCGAACTGCAAAACATCAGAGAGCATCACGCCCACGCCAAAATCCACTTCGTTACGCTTGCCCTTGTAGTCGTATAAGTAACCGAGGCGAAGCGCAATCGTGTTAGAATAAATGAATTCGGTACCGAAGTTGAACACACCTTGGAGGAACGTGTTCGTCTTGCTGTCTTCGGGGTCAAAAAGCGATTTCCAGCAAGCGATGTAGAATGGTTCCGGATTGCCCTTTTCGTCGTCAATCACGACTTCGCGATTGTAGTCGAATGCGACGGTCCACTTGTAGTCGGCCATGCTCAAGATTTCGTAAGAAAGTCCAAGGCGCCAAGTCAATGGAATTGGGTCTTCGATGGTCTTGTCCACGTAGTAAACGCTAGGACCGATGTTCGCGAGGACCAATGCAAAGTTGAGCTTCGGGACAATGAGGTTCTTCTTCAAAATACCGACGTCGAATGCGTAGCCGAACGTAGTGGCTTCTTCTTCGCCAGCACCTGCGCCGGAACTCAAGTCGGAATAGAAGAACTTGATAGAAAGACCAAGGCCCCAGTCGTTCGGGAAGCGCGTACCATAGCTTATGCCGCCGACGATTTCGGAACTGTTATAGGCCACGAGGTCGTCTGCATCCAAGTCGCCCGAAACCACTGTAGAACCGAACGAAACGAAGTTTACGGAAACACCGAGCGTTCCCCAGTCGTTCAGCGGAATGGTCATACCGCCGTAGAGGTGGTAAAGGTCAGGAATGTTGAGGACCGGCAAAAGCTTTTCGTAGAATGCGGTGAGCTGGTAGTCGGCATCCTTATATTGTTCCATGCCGTTCGCCGTGCTGAACCACACGTCGTTACCTTCGGGGAGTACTGCCCAGACTCTATTGGTCGAGAGTCCGTTGCCCTGGTGGTAGTGGGTCCATTCGTCATCGCGCTTGGTGGCTTCGGGATCTTCTTTGGTGCTGCGTTCGAGTTCGGCCTTACGTCCACTTGCGGTAGCGTAATCCGGAAGGTGGCGCCAAACACCGAGGTCCGTTGCAATCCAAATAGCGCCCTTGCGGTCTACAGAAACGTCGTTTACAGTGTTGTTGGCAAACTGCACCTGTTCCCACTTGCGGAGCGTAAAGTGCGAGAGACCGCCCTTGTGGGTTGCCCAGACGTGACCCGAGCTATCAACAGCGAGTGCGGTCGGGTTCAAGTCCATGATGCCGTCTTCCTGGTTGAACAAGCTCCAGCGGTCTTTGTCGTTCGAGCTCTTCTTCGGGGTGAGGCGTGCGACACCTGCGCCGTTGACTGCTACGTAAAGTTCCTTGCGGTTTTCGGACCATACGAGTGCGTTAATCTTTTGGCTTGGGAGGACCTTGCCTTTCTGTTCGAATGCTCCGTTGCGGTAGACGAAGAGACCGTTATCCGTACCAATCCAGAGGGAGGCGCCTTGCTTGGCGAGGGCGGTAATGCGGCGTTCGCCGAGTTCGGTTTCGAAAGACTTCCAGCTCTTGCCGTCAAAGCGGTAGAGACCCTTCGGTGTACCGACCCAGAGTTTTTCGGTGAGGCTTTCGTAAAGAATGGCGGTGATGGTGTCTTTCACAACCAAGTCCCAAGGCATCTTGACTTCGACCACGTGAGATTCGTCGTCGGCTGTCTTCACATCGTTGAATGCCTTCACGACGCGCGTGTATTCGTCGAGTCCGCGTTCGGTGCCGACGAAGGTGCGTACAGCGTCTTTAATCTTTGCGTTGCCTTGCAAGGTAACGGAGTAGTAGTTGACCCACTGTTCGCCGTCGAACTTGAGAATGCCCTTGCTTGTACCGGCCCAGAGTTCGCTCTTGTCGAAGAACCCGTTTTTGCTGCGGGACGCCATGTGCGTAAAGAACGGCGTTTGCTTGGCATCGGCTTTGTAGGAACTGCGCCATTCATCGGCAAGAGGTCCGAATGCAAGGCCGGCCGGGTTGTAATACATGGCGGTTGCGTCATCGGCAAGTGCTGCACCGACTTCGCCCATACCAAGCTGGCGGGCGCCAACGGGCATCTGGAGAGTGATGATTGCCGAACCAGTGGCAAGAGCCATGGCAGGGGCTAAAAGAATAGCTGATAATAGTGACTTACGCAAGTTGCCTCCAATCCGGGACGCTATAGGTGTTTCCGTGTGTTGGGATTACAGCCTTCCATCCGGATTTACTCGGGTTTTCCCAGGGTTGCTTCGGTAAAAGTTTACAGTCGCAGCCCAAAACATAGGGGGGTAGAATTTCCGCGTGATTGCGAATCTGTTCGCGGGTGATGAAATTTTCCTCACTGACGAATTTACAATAATCTTTGCCTTTGGGACCAAGTACAATCCTGTAAGTGGCAGTGCCGTTCTTGTCCCCTTCGTCAATCGTTCTTATAGTTTCTTCTAGCGTGTTGTTCCACTGCTTGATGTAGGATAACCTTTGTTCAGGTGTTAAGTCTTGTGTTTCGAGCCATGCCCTGATAGATGCTTCGGAGGGCTTTACGGCGTTGAGCGTCTCGCGGGCGGGGCGGCCGATAGCCGCATACTGGCCCGATACGTCGATGACCGGCTTGGACTGCTCTTTTTCGTCGGAATTGCGCGTGCCTACATAGATACCGATGCCAGCGAGGACGATGGACAACAGCACAATCGCGATGACGATAATGATTGATAGCATATTTAAATCCGTTTACGATAAATCCTTACTCTCAAAAACTAGCATTTTCTATTTTATAAGATAGGAGATATTATGCTAAAATTAAAGTTTTTTCTTGTGTTACTTGCTTGTAGTGTCGCTTGTGCTGTCCCGTTCAAGGTTGAAACGGTCAAAGAAGGCAGTGGAGAGCCCATCCGTGCAGGTCAATTGATTAAGGTTCATTATAAAGGATACTTGGCGGTAGACAGTGCCATTGTGAACAAAGCGGCTACCGATTCGACTGTTGAAGCCCCGTTTTTTGCAAATTCCTATTACAGCGAAAAACCGCTTGAATTCACTGTGGGTGTGGGCCAGGTAATCGAAGGCTGGGACAAGGGCCTTGTGGGCATGAAGATTGGCGAAGTCCGCAAGCTTTCGGTGCCCTCGGTGATGGCCTATGGCAGCAATTCCCTCGAAGGTATTCCGCCTAACAGCGATTTGATGTTCGTTGTTGAACTTGTTCATGCTGAAAAGCCAATTGAAGCAGACAAATTCCCTGCCGATGTCGAAAAGCTCAAGTGGCGCGACTTGGGCCGCGGTCTTAAGGTCTTTGATGAAAAGGTCGGTAACGGCAAGGCTAACGTTTCGGGTAACGTAATTAAGGTTCACTATACGGGTTGGCTCTTGTCGGGTCGCAAGTTCGGTAGCTCCAAGGATTTGGGTAAGCCGCTCGAAGCCGTGATGGGTGCCGGCAAGATGATCAAGGGCTGGGAAACAGGCCTTGACGGCATGCGCGAAGGCGGTGTGCGCTGGTTGCGCGTTTCTCCGGCGATGGGCTATGGCGCAATGGCGTTCTCGATGATTCCGCCGAACTCCACGCTCGTGTTCCGCGTCGAAATGGTCTCTTCTGATGTTGATCCGGAACTTGCAAAGCACATGGACTTTTTCCCGGATACGACGCTCCTCAAGTACGAGAATGGTCCTGAAGGCTTGCGTTATGCTATCGTGAAGCAGGGCGAAGGTGAACCGGCTCGTTCTGGCCATCGCGCTATTGTGCATTACACTGGTTGGATGGTGAACGGTTACAAGTTCGACAGTTCCCGCGATCGCGGTCAGCCGTTTGCATTTGAACTCGGTGCGGGTAACGTCATCCGCGGCTGGGAACTCGGCGTGCAGGGCATGCTCCCCGGCGAAAAGAGAATCCTCGTGGTGCCGCCTGGCCTTGGCTACGGTAGCCGCGGCGCAGGTCCGATTCCTGGTGGTGCAACGCTCATCTTCGCTGTAGAATACCTCGGCGAAGAATAGCGGCAGAGCCGCAGTAGGCGGTAGGAAGTAGGAAGGGTTGTTACTTGAAAGTGTTTACTTTGTTTGTACTGTTGGACGTCCTTTAAGCCGTCTTCCTGAGGGTGTAAGCCTGAAGGATCCAGTCATCCTCGACCCCGTCATCCTCGGGGTTTGTCATTGCGATTACGCATGACCTGTTCGCCTCGGATATAGAAACATGCAAGCATGTTTCTGCATCATTCGACTCTGCCGTCATCCTCGACCGTCAGGGAGGGGATCCATACAGTTCTAATCGCTCTTGTATTTTTCTTGTATATAGAAGAAGGTCCGCCGAGTGCGGACTTTTTTATGAGGTATGAGATGGTTAATTTATTTGAAATATTGTTGGTTTAGGATAAATTAATTTTCGCCAAAAGAATCGAAAAATCAGAAATGGTCGTTTTTTACGTGAAAAACGATGAAAAATTGCTCTTTTTGACGTAAATTTCATAACAAAGTAATAAACTTTTCCTGAAAAAGCCCGTTTTTACCCTCTGCATGGGCCTGTTTACTTAGTAAAACGTCCTTGAAACGACCCATTTTCTACAAAATAGACGACGAAATGACGAAAAATATAAAAAATATTTTGTACAACATAATGATTTTACGTCAAAAATGTTAAAAACTAAGCGGAATTCACGTAAATTCCGCTGTTTCTATCAAAATTCCGCCGCTTTCGCCAAATTTTTGCCATTTTCCTCAAAAATGCCTTTCTACATCCTTTCTACACATTTATTATCTTTGACTATTGGCTAATAACTATTGACCATCACGCGGAGTGCTGTCTAGATCCTAAAACCTACCACCTAATACCCATTGACAAAAAGTCCATACCAAATGTTTACATAGTAGGGCATCGCGAACGAGATTTAAATATTTTAAATATTGATGGTTACTTTTTCTGACATAGCGGATTACCGCGACTTCTTGAAGGAATTCTACGACAGGCGCAAGGTCGAGATGCCCTTCTACAGCTACCGCATGATGGGTGATAAGCTCGGGCTAGACTCCAGCTATCTCTATCGCGTATTGCAAAAAAAGCAGCATTTGCCTGCTCATGCATTACCTGCGGCTAAGGAAATCCTTGCGCTGTCCGGTCGCGAGGCCGAGTATTTCGACCTGCTTTATTCTGCTGCTGTCAGCAAGGATAAGACTAAGCGCGAAGAACTTATGGCGAAAGCCCTTTCGCTGCGCGATGTGGAACGCCATTCGTTGCAAGCCGCCGAACTTAAACTTCTTGAAAACTGGTGGATTCCTGCGGTACGCGCCTACCTGGAATTGAACGGTGGGGTGGTAAATGTCAAGCAGATTGCTAGGGACATTTGCCCGCCGATTACCGAGGAACAGGCTCTCGAAGCCATTGAAACTTTAAAGAGCGTCGGTCTTGTGAAAAAGCTTGCATCGGGCAAGCTCGCACTCACCGAAGCCCATTTGACAGTAGGGGGCCCCGAAAAGGCGAATGCCGTGCGCAATTTCCAGCGCCAGGTGCTGAGCCTTGCGAGCGATGCGCTCGAAAATATCCCCGTCAATGAAAGGAATATTTCTACACTGACTCTTTCTGTAGACCAGTCCTGCTTCGAGGATTTGGGCGACATGTTGAGGGAATTCCGCCGTTTAGTCCAAAAAAGAGTAGACGGTGCCAAGAATCCTGACCGTGTTATGCAGCTTTCTATGGCATTTTACCCGGTAGCCCGTAAAGGAGGGGCTTCGGAAAATACTATAATAATAGGGGAAGGTGCAGGAGATAAAAAATGATTAAACGGGCGTGGACATATGGGTTGGCGACGTTGGCACTTTGCAATGTCGCCTGCGATAGCGGTCGTACCGCTGGATCGTCGATGGAAACGGAAAACTCCATCGCGTTGCTTACTCAATTGGCCGATGGCACGCCTGCTGCACGTATGGACGTTATTGTCCGCCCTGAATCTTATTTGTCGGGTGCAACCGAATTGGGCTCGGACTCCCTTTACCAGTTGCATTTCGAAACGGACGAGCAGGGCCGAGTGGTTCTGTCTGATGTCCCGACGGGCTCTTATGTCATCGAAGCCCGCAATGATTCCTTGAATTTGAAGGGTTTTGTAAAGATTGCTTATGTGGAATCTGATTCCACGACTCCGCTTACGGTCGAAGTTTCTGAACCGACCAAGGTCTCTGGTCGTGTCGGTCTTCCGCAGTTAGTGCGCCGTGCGGCTACAGTTTCTGTGCTGGGTCTGGACTACCAGGTCCAGATGGATTCGACGGGCTACTTTGAATTTGATGCGTTGCCGAGCGGCAATGTCGAGATTGTCGCTTTTGTGAATGATACTGGCGCTGATTCAGTTACGGAATATGGCCGCATTGAGGCGGACGTCGGGGCTGGGTTCGGTGGCGGTCTTTACCTCGGTGACTCCGCTTATGTCAAGAAATATTTTGTATTTGATGACTTTGAAAACGGCGTTGGACTATGGGAGCCTAATGCCTCTGAAAATGCGAAAGTTTCTTTAATAAAGGCGGATGCTGCTGGCAAAGGACGTGAAGGCTTGGCTGTACACTTTGTTTGCAAACGCGACTCTGCCGCTAAAGATTGGGACTGGGCTCTCATCGGTCGAGAACTCGGTGGCTTTGTCGATATGAGCAATTTGGATTCTATTGCTTTCTGGGCTCGTAGCACTGAAAAATCGAAAATAATGTTTGCTTTTGATGTGTTTGTGAACGATGATTCCGTGTTGAGTGCTGAAAATGTCAAGGCTCAGGGGTATTATGAAGTGGATACGGTTTGGACGCGCTTTACTGTGATTCCGTCTAAGCTTGATACTGCTGATAGCAATGGCGGTAATGTCGGTTGGGATGCTGTCAAGAATCGTGTGACAAAAATTAGCATCTTTGGCCAGATGGGCACGGAAGTCTGGATTGACGATATCGAAGTCTTTGGCTACGGCATCTTTGATCCTTATGCTCCAATAGCAAAGAAAAAAGATTAGTTGTAACAGAATTTGACGTTTTGTCAATAGAACCTGCGTTTACACGTAGGTTTTTTTTGTGATATGGAGATAGATTTATAAAAAAACGGACTAGTGTATGGTTAGTCCAAAGGGGTGTTATGAGAATATTTAAAGGTATTACGATGTTTGGCTTGCTTGCGGGTTTTGGAGTAAATTCGCTTGCTGATAATCCTATTTCTAGCTATCACTATTTGGCGGACCCTTCTTGCGCCTCTGACGGTGATACCTTCTACATTTTGACCGATGTGGATGACTATAACAACCAGACAAACTGGAATTACGACATCGTCGGCCTTTACGCCTTCACGTCTGAAGACATGAAGAACTGGACCGACCATGGTATGATTTTCCGTTCCAGGCGCGAGTTCGGTAACTATCCGAACAATACTTGGGCATCGGGCATTGCTGTCAAGAATGGCAAGGTCTATATTGTTTACCCCGATGGTGCAAGCGGCGTGGGCATGATTACGGCCCCTGCAATTGACGGCCCCTATACGGACCCGATCCAGGCTTCTCATGGCGTGAACAGAATCGCCGGCGGTGGCGGTAGCGTTATCGGCGGTTGCGATGGCATCGCGCACTGCTTTGACCCGGGCATTTTCTTCGATGACGACGGCACGGGCTACGTGATTTTTGGCGGTGGTGAAAGCGGCCAGCGCCCCTACGGCAACAATTTCGACATCATCAAGTTTACCGAAAGCAACGGCAAGATTACCATGGACAAGAACTCCCTCAAGAGGGTCCAGCTGCCGAATTCTTTCGAAGCTCCTTACTTGCACAAGAAAGGGAACACTTACTATTTGAGCTTCAACAACCGTAGCCAGATTATCGATTATGGTATGTCGAATAACATTTGGGGACCGTACAACTACGTGGGTCAGGTCATTCCGGGCATCGGTTCTGTGCCGGACGCTCATGGCGAAGGTGGCAACAACCATCATGGTTTTGCTCCGTTCAAGGACAAGTGGTACGCAGTCTATCATGATCGCCGTTTGGTGACTTCCAATAACCACCCGGCCGCAACGACGCAACAGGGCGTGCGTTCCGAAAATCCGAACTACGAAAACCACAGAAGCGTGTCCATTGATGAACTCACCTGGAATGGCGACAAGATGAACAAGCTCACCTTCACCCGCGAAGGACCCAAGCAAATCAAGAACTTTGACCCGTACAAGACCTACAAGGCAACGACGAGCTCCAAACAGATGAACATCCGTAGCCGTACCGACTGGACCAAGGGCCAGCCGGTGAAGCACGTGCTCTTGCCGCTGACGAGCCGTAGCGAATCCTGGATCCGCGTCACTGGCGTGGACTTCGGTAAAGGTGCAGAGAACCTCCGCATCAAGGCCGCGAACGTAGGCGATGGTAACAAGATTGAAATCCATACGGGTAGCGCAACGGGTACGCTTGCCGGTACTTGCGAACTTGCAAAGACCGCCAATAACATGACCTTCGTGGATAACGATTGCGAAATGAAGGGCCTTACGGGCGTTATCGACCAGGTGTTCTTCGTGTTCAAGAATAATGGAAAAGATTCTACCATGGGCGTTCTCGAATGGGAATTCCAGGGCGAGATGGAAGATTTTGATGAGCCGGGCTATGGCGCTGGTAACGATTCTTACTCTGAAAAAGATTCCGATGATCACGGTGCCGAAAGCAATGGCGGCAAGAGCTACCGCGAAGGCACTGGCGTCGATATTTACAAGAAGGCAACGGGTTACGTTGTCGGTTACAACCAAGCCGATGAATGGCTGGAATACACTGTGGATGTGGCTGCAGAAGGCGACTACACGATGTTTGCTGCGGTGGCTTCTGCCAATGCGACCTCTGGTTTTAAACTCTCCATTGATGGTGATGACATTACGGAATCGATTGCCGTCCCGAAGAACGATGGCGAAGAAAACTATGACGACTACAGTAAGGTAAAGGCGAATGTGACGCTTAAATCGGGCAAGCACATCCTCCGCTTTACCGTGACCGGCGACTGGATGGACATTGACTACATTCAGTTTGCGACAGGCAAGGATGCAAAAGACCCGGACGACGAGACGATTGCACTCCATAAGGGATTCCGCTTGGAAACGACCTCTCTCAAGAGCTTCGACGTGTTCGATTTGACTGGCAAGAAGGTGGCGACCTTTACGGCCCGCAACATGGCCGAAGCAAAGAAGATTTGGCGCGAAAGTGCCCAGGCTCAGAAGCAGGGCTTTAACCTTATCCGTAATCGTAGCACCGGTATGATTGCGAAAGTCAGCACGACTCGTTAATTTTTCTTTAATACACACATATCCATCCAAAAAAGGCTCCCCGGAAGGGGAGTCCTTTTTTTTTCTTATAAATTTCTTTTATTTTGAGTTGAATAAACTTGTTCTGTTTTTGAAAGATTATATTTGGCTACCATTTATTCTAAATAAGGGAGGAATTAAATGAATACCAAACTTTTATTGGCCCTTTCACTTGTTGGGGCGGCTTATGCGCAGACAAATCTCGAAAACAACCATTTAGATCGTCTTTCACCGAAGGCGAGGGAATTTGTTGAAAAATACAAAGCGGAAAAAGCAAATAAAAAAATCAATGGCAACGCACAAAAGAGAAAAGTGGTTCTCAAAAGCGATGTGCTTGGTCGCAAATTGAACCGAGGACAAATTCAGGATTCTACTGTTTATATTATTGAAGATAATATAGAGCCTAGAATGGAAGTTACTGTCGCTGATTTGACGGTGGAAGATGTTGATATCGAACCTATCAGTGCTCAATATTCTTACAACGATGAAAAAAAAGAAGAGATTTTTTGGTTGAATGGGAAGGAAATAGACAAGAAGTCCTTCTACAAAAAAGTAGGAGATTGGGATAATCGTCGAAAGAAACTGCAAAAGCCGCTAAAACAGCCGTACAAAGCTTTTTTGACTCCTACGGAAATAGAAAACAAATTGTTGTCTTCGGATGATGTCTATATAGAAACTGAGGATGTTGAAGTAGCTGAAAATTTTATTCCCTATCAAGATGGTGCAATATCGACTTCTTTTGCTACGTATGATGACGCTCTTATAATTTCTGGAATAGGTTCTGGTTTTACGACTGGAGATAAAGGGAATGGTGTTGGCGTTTACATTATGGATGAAGGGTGTGTGAATGCTTCGCAAATTCCAAATCCTTTGCTCCTTCAGCTCAAGGCTTGCGACTGGTCTAACCCTGAACGTTTGAATAAACCTCATCCTGTCCAAGTTACATCAGTTCTTCAAACCTATGCGCCAGAAGCTTTTGTTTATAGTTATGATGCATTAAAACTACAGAATGATCTTGGTCCTGCGAAGCCTCAAACCTTTAATCCTGAAATTTACATTGGGAACATATCGGTGGTGTTGTATCAAAGTAAAGTCACTGCCAATTATGAAATTTGGGATTCATATTTAGATAATTACATTTGGACAAATGGAGTCACGGTGTTTGTCAGTGCGGGCAATTTTAAGTCACATCTTCAATCCCAGCCGACCATCCATTCTCCGGGCAAGGCTCTCAATGCCATTACCGTGGGTTCTTATAATCCTTATCCATATTATTTAAATGGCAACACGGTTCCCACGTATATTTATGAAGAATATAGCAATTACATAAATTCCAATATTGGTAACGCGAAACCGGAAATTATGAATATAGGTAGTTTGTTTTTGCCGAATGGAATTTCTTGTTTAGGAACAAGTTGCGCTTCTCCATTTTCTGCAGCAATGGCGGCGAATTTGATGACGAATCACCCATTTTTCAGAGGCCATCCTGAAATGGTTAAGCCTGTATTTATGACATCGACTTGGGGAACGACCTTTAATAATCGTGATACTGATGGGGGAGCTGTTGAAGGTATACCTCATTATCCTTTTATGGTGAAGAATAAATCTTTTTCTGGTTGGTGGAAAGGCAATGATAAAGCTCTCTTTAAGGACGCTAATGGGAACGACAAAAGCTTAGAGGTTGATATTATTAATGGTGTGGTTGCTGGAGAAAAATACAAGTTGGGCGTTTCTTGGCTGATGAAAGGGAGCACTATTAAGAGTAAGGGAAAATTACCTGTGAATTTAGCCGTTTTAGTGTATCAAAATGGACAAATTATTGCTGGTTCTTTGGATGTTTCAAATAAGAACCCGTTTGCGTTGATTCCTTTCACTGTTCCTCAATCTGGAAGCATAAAAATCGTAATTGTACGTCTTGGCAATCTTGCTCCTAACGATCAAATTGCTATTGGTTACCACATGGCTCGTCAAAGGACTCCATAATCTGTTTTGTTTAGTTAGCGAAGCCCTGATTCATATCTGATGTGAATTAGGGCTTTTTGTGTTTTTAGTGTGAGTATGCAAAATCCTGAAAACACGTTTTTATAGCAATTCCAACACTGTTTACTGACCAGTTTGTTGACTTTTTGTCCATGAAACCTTTGGTGGCTCGGGGATTGTTTGATGTTTATGGAGGTAGTTTTAGATTCAGATGGGTTGACGGTGTATGGTCGATCCTAAGGAGTGTTCATGAAACTGCTTAAGAAAGTTACGATGTTTGGGCTCCTGGCTGGCTTTGGAGTAAGCGCGCTTGCCGATAACCCAATTTCTACTTACCATTACCTGGCTGACCCGGGTGCCGCTGCCGACGATGATTACTTCTACATCATCACGGACTCCGATGACCCGGCTCCGTACAATTCCGATGGCTACAAGATTTACGCCCTTTATGCATTCCGCAGTAGGGATATGCAGAACTGGACCGACTACGGCATTATTTACGATGCTCGCAAGGTGAACGGCATTAATGACATTTGGGCTTCTGGCATTGCTGTCCATAACGGCACATTCTACATCGTGTTCCCGGATGGCGGTGGCGGCGGCATTGGCTACATCAAGGCGCCTGCAATTGAAGGCCCGTGGACAAATGCTGTGGGCCAGGGCAAGGATAAGCTTGTTGGCGGTCGCGGCATTATTGGCTGCGATGGCGTTTCGTGGTGTTTTGACCCAGGTATCTTCATCGATGACGATGGAACCACCTATGTGACGTGGGGCGGTGGCGAAAGTAATAGCCGTCCGAATACAGATAACTTTGACATTGTCAAGTTGAACGACGCAAAGGATGCTCCGGTGGGCAACGGTTCTCACGTGAAGGTGAACAACTTGCCGACTCGCAAGATGCTTGAAGCTTCGTACATTCACAAGCACAAGGGAACTTACTACTTCTCTTACAGTACCGGCTGGCAGCAGGGCGCTCCGACGATTGACTATGGAACTTCGAATAACGTTATGGGTCCGTACACTTGGAAGGGTACCATTCTTGGCGACCCGAGCATGAACGGCCGTAGCATCAACGGTAACAATAACCACCATGGTATTGCCGAATTCAAGGGCCATTCTTACGTTGTCTATCATGATCGCCGTATCGCGAAGGGCCACAACGGCTTGGAAATTATCCCGGCCGATGACGGCAAGGCTAAACCGAACGAAGGTTACCACCGTAGCGTTTCCGTTGACGAAATGTTCTATAATGCCGACGGTACAATCCAGACGGTCAAGGTAACGGATGAAGGTCCGGAACAGATTGAAAACTTTGACCCGTATGATTGGTATCCGGCTCTCACGAGCTCCAAGCAGAAGGGTATCCGCAGCCGCTCTAACTTTGTGCAGGGCAAGGCCGCTGACCATGTGATGCTCCCGCTTTCGAGCAAGGAAGCTTGGCTCCGCGTGTCGGGCGTGGACTTTGGCGCTGGCGCAACGGGCTTTACCGTTGAAGCCGCAAGCACGGCTGATGGTAACAAGGTCGAAATCCGCTCGGGTTCTGCAACGGGTACCTTGGCCGGTACTTGCACGCTTACGAAAACCAAGGATAAATCTACTTATGTCGAAAACAAGTGCGAAGTCGAAGGACTCAAGGGCATTGTAAAGCAGTTGTTCCTTGTGTTCAAGGGCTCTCAGGATTCTACCATGGCCGTGAAAGCTTGGGGCTTCGAAGGCAGTGGCACGACCCCGCCGGAACCGCAAAAACCGTTTAGCGGAAAGGCTTGGGAAATTCCGGGCAAGATTGAAATGGAAGACTTCGACATTCCTGGTTCTGGCCGCGGCAGCGAAATCAAATCTTACAGCGAAAATGATTCCGAAGACCATGGCATTGCTGAAGGCGACAAGAGCTACCGCGAAGGTACTGGCGTTGATATTTACAAGAAGGCTACGGGCTACATTGTGGGTTATAATCAGGCTGGTGAATGGCTTGAGTACACGGTGAATATCAAGGAAGCTGGCGACTACACGATGTTTGCTTCTGTAGCAACGGATAATTCTACGGCTAGCTTTACGCTCTCCATTGACGACAAGTCCATTGCCGAAGTTCCGGTGGCGGGCGACAGCTGGGATGATTTCGTCAAGGTCAAGGCTAATGTGACTTTGCCGGCTGGTGAACATATCCTCCGCTTTACTGTGACCGGCGACTGGTTCGATATCGACTACATGACCTTTGCAGCTGGTAAGGACGCGAAGGATCCGGATGATGGACAAGTGGCAATCCGTCCGATGGGCCGTATGGATGCAGCATCTGTTGCAACCTTCGACGTGTTCGATTTGACTGGCAAGAAGGTTGCTAGCTTTACCGCCCGCAGCATGCTCGAAGCGAAGAAACTTTGGCGCGAAAATGCTCAGGCCAAGAGCGTACAAGGCGTTAGCTTGATTCGCAACCGCAGCAACGGTGCTTTGGCTAGGGTCCGCACAGTTCGATAAAATCTTTAAAACAATACCCCAATCAGAAAGGCTTCCCGAAAGGGAAGCCTTTCTTTGTGTGAGTATTTGAATATCTTTGCTAAAGTTTGTTTAATGCATGTAACTTAAATGTAATATAAATAAAATTTTTATGTAAAACTTTCTTTATCTTCAATATTTGCTTTGTTTATTTGTAATATATGAATTATATTTTGTTGTTGTTATTTAAGATAATGTAATCTTGTTAACGACAAATTACTTTAAATAAAGGAGATAAAAATGAATTCAAAAGTGCTGCTAGCGTTTTCGCTTGCGGGTGTTGTTTCTGCACAGGCAGGTCTTGATGGTGATTATCTAGATCGTTTGTCGCCCAAAGCTCGTGCTTTTGTCGAAAAGTACAAAGCTGAAAAGGCAAACAAAAAATTGGATAATACTCAGAAAAGAAAGGTTGTCGTAAAGAGAGACGTTTTGGGACGTGCGGCAAAAAGTGGCCAATCTCAGGATTCTACGGTTTATGTTGTCGATAATGCAGTCGAACCGAAAATGGAAGTTACCGTTTTTGATTTGTCTTTGGAAAATGAAAGCGTAGAAAATTTGGGACCGGCTCATTATTCCTACAACGAAAAGACAAAAGAAGAAAACTTCTGGTTGAACGGAAAGAAGATGGACAAAAAGTCCTTCTTGAAAAAGACTGAAGATTGGGAAAACCGTCGAATGAAATTGCAAAAGCCGTTTAAACAGCCGTATAAAGCTTTCTTGACACCTACGGAAATTGAACGTAAATTGCAGTCTTCTGAAGATGTCTATATAGATGAACCTATGGAACAGAATGAAATTGCCAATTTCATTCCGTTCCAATATTCAGACCCTCTCTATGGTACAGTGTCGTCTAATTTTGCTACAAAGGATGAAGTCTTGGTTCTTTCTCAATTAGGCGTTGCTCATGCCAATGGTGATAAGGGAGATAATATCGGCATTTATTATGTAGATGCTGGTTGTGCAAGTGCTTCGCTCATTCCGAATTCTTCAAAGCATCGTGCTATGGCGTGCAATCGAAAAAATCAGCCTCATGCATCTCAGGTTACGACAGTTCTTCAAACCTTTGCGCCAAATGCTGTTGTTTATGGTTATGATTCGCAGAACTTCAATATGAAATCGGCTCCGGGCCCTTCAAACCCGACAGGTTCTTCGTTTAATCCTAAAATTTACATAGGAACCATGTCTATTGGTGTTTACGATGAATCGCTTACTGGTAATTACGAAAAGTTCGACGCTGCTTTGGACAATTATATCTTTGCAAATGGGGTTACGGAGTTTATCAATGCGGGTAACTACACGCCGTCACTTCAATCGCAGCGTACGATTCATTCTCCAGGTAAGGCCGTCAATGCTATTACCGTCGGTTCTTACAATCCGTATCCGTTCTATTTGAATGGCAGCACCGTGCCTACATATATTTATGAAGCTTACAGCAATTTCATAAATTCCGATGTTGGAACTGCAAAGCCTGAAATTATGAATATAGGTAGCTTTAGTTTGCCTAATGGCAATTATACGGGTACGAGTTTCTCGACTCCGTTCACGGCTGCCATGGCTGCTGATTTGATGACGCGTCATCCGTTCTTTAAGGGACATCCGGAAATGGTGAAGCCGGTCTTCTTGACAGCAACGTGGGGAACTACTTATAATAACTATGACACTGACCGTGGTGCTATTGGCGGTATTCCTGCATACAATTTCATGGCGTTCAACAAGACCTTCTCTGGTTACTGGCCGAAAGCTAAAGATAACGCTTTGTTCAAGGATGCTAATGGAAACGATAAGACTCTGGATGTGACGTTTAATGGCCTTGTCGCTGGAGAAAAATACAAATTGGCAGTTTCTTACTTGACGAAGGGAAGTGTCATTCAAAAGTTGAAAAAGATGCCGGCAAGGTTGTCTATTTCTGTGTATCAAAACGGCAAGTATATTTCTGGTCTTAATACGACTTACGCTCATCAGTTTATTATGCAGTCGTTTACGGTGCCGAAGTCGGGAAGTGTGACGATGAAGATCTCTCGTCTTTCCAATTTGGCTCCGGATGACGATATTGCCATCGGTTACCACATGGCTCTTGAAACAACACCGTAATGAATTGACGTTTTTGAACTGTTGATTTGTGGCCTCGGAAGCAATTCCGGGGCTTTTTGCATCTATAGCGAACTATGTTTTAGCCGTTTTGCGCATGTTCTTTCGTCTTTTGTCCATTGACTTTTTGTCCATAATAGATATGGCGAAAGGGGTTCTTTGGGGCGCTTTTTGAGATAGTTTTATAAAAAAAGAGATGGACTCACGGTGTGTGGTCGATCTTGAGGAGTGAACAATGAGACTACTTAAGAGCGTAACATTGCTTGGAATGGTGGCGGGCTTTGGTGTGAGCGCGCTTGCCGATAACCCGATTTCAGCTTATCACTATTTGGCGGACCCGGGTGCCGCCGCTGATGATACCTATTTCTACGTCATCACGGACTCTGATGACCCGGCTGTAGCTAATGCCAACGGCTACGATATCAAGGCCCTTTACGGTTTCCGCACGAAGGATATGAAAAACTGGACCGACTTCGGTATCATTTACGATGCCCGCAAGGTCGATGGCATTGGTGATATTTGGGCCTCCGGTATTGCGGTAAATCCCAACGACCACAGACTTTACATTGTGTTCCCGGATGGCGGTGGTGGCGGTATCGGCCTCATTGGCGCCGATAGCATTGCGGGCCCGTGGACAAACCCGGTCTCTGGCAACAAGAAGCTCATCAACAACTGGGGCGGCGGTCTCGCGGACTGCGATGGCATTGGCTGGTGCTTTGACCCGGCGATTTTCTTCGATGACGATGGTACGGGCTACTTTACGTTTGGCGGTGGCGAAAGCAATAGCCGCCCGGCAGCCAATAACAACAATAACATTTTCAATATATACAAGTTTAACAAGGATATGAAGGGCTTCGATGTTAGCTCCAAGACCCAGCTGAAGATTGGCGGCCCGAAGGCAATGGAAGCCTCTTACATCCACAAGTACAAGGGTAATTACTACCTCTCTTACAGTACGGCGGATTTGCGCATTGCCTATGGTATGTCCAAGAACCCGATGGGCCCTTACGAATACAAGGGTATCTTCATGGGGAACCCAAACATTGGCGGCCAGAACATCAATGCGAACAACAACAACCATCATGGCATTGCCGAATTCAAGGGGCACTGGTATGTGGCTTATCATGACCGCCGCATTGCAAACGGCTATGACGGTTTGGAAAAGATTCCTGCTGACGACGGTAAGGCGAATCCGGTGCCGGCATTCCACCGCAGCGTGAGTGTCGATGAATTTACTTACAATGTCGATGGCACCATGAAGGAATTGACCTTCACGAAGGAAGGCCCGAAGCAGATTGAAAACTTTGATCCGTATGACTGGTATCCGGCTTTGACGAGTTCTAAGCAGAAGGGCATCCGCAGCCGTTCTAACTGGGCTCCGGGCAAGGTTGCGGAACACCTCTTGCTCCCGCTTTCGACAAAGGAATCTTGGATTCGCGTGTCGGGTGTTGATTTTGGCACGGCTGCGACGGGCTTCACGGTGCAGGCGGCAAGCACTGCCGATGGCAACAAGATTGAAATCCATACGGGTTCTGCAACGGGAACGCTCGCTGGCACTTGCACTCTCAAGAATACCGGCAACAAGAATTCCTTTGCGGACAACTCTTGCGAAGTGACAGGCCTCAAAGGTATTGTGGAACAGTTGTTCCTCGTGTTCAAGGGCGATAAGGATTCGACCATGGCTATCAAGGCTTGGGGCTTCGAAGGCAGCGGCACGACTCCGCCAACTCCGCAGGTTCCGTATGATAGCGTGGCGGTGAAACTCCCGGCAAAGATTGAAGCCGAAAAGTACGACATTCCGGGAACGGGTCGCGGCGGCGATGTGGATTCCTATAGCGACAACGATTCCGAAAATCAGGGTGATGCCAAGTTCCGTGAAGATTTAGGCGTTGATATTGTCGAAGGTGGCACGGGCATGGCCATTGGCTACACGGCTTCTGGCGAATGGCTCGAATACACGGTCGAAGTTCCGGAAGACGGCGACTATGCTATCAAGGCTTCGGCTTCTACCGGCATGGAAAATGGCGCGAGCTTCTGCTTCTTGGCCGACGGCAAGGCTATTGGCGATACCATCAATGTTCCGCAGACGGGCGACGACTGGAGCGTTTACAAGGAATTTGACGGTGGCGTAGCGAAGCTCACCAAGGGTACACACGTGATTCGTCTCGTCGTCACCGGCGACAACGTGAACGTGGACTGGTTCTCTCTTGGCGATGTGAGCGAAGTCGGCATCAAGAACGGTGTAAGGCTTGCTGCTTCGGGTTCCAAAGTTTACCGCGTGTACAATGTTGGCGGAAAGCTCTTGGGCACTGTCGATATGAAGGGCAAGAAGGCTGGCGCCGCTTTGATGGATGCGGGCTTTACCAAGGGCGTTTACATGCTCAAGAGCATTGACAGCCGCAAGACCTTCATGACCTCTGTCACAAGATAAAATTCATATAATTCCTAAAGTATCAATCACTCCGAAAGCATCAAACACTCCGAAGGCAAAACCTCCGGGGTGTTTTTTTTTACAAAAAAAATTAGTCCAAATGCCTCGCTAATGTGTGTTAATATAAAGGGTAAAGATGTTCTTTGCCAGCGGTCTCAGCGTAACTGGGAATAGAATGATGGATAGATAATGGATAATCGAACTAATAATAGCGATTCTGATCAGGCTGAAATTATTGTCGGAAATGTAATGGGTGAGGCTAAGACTTATGAGGAATTCAAGGGGGCAGGGGTCTATGCCGACCTTCTCCTTGACAGAACTTTTAAGAAGGCTTTCAATCCAGATACACAAAATAAGGTTTGCTTGATGGCGCTCTTGAATGCCGTCTTGGAGGGCGAAATTGCATCACCGATTGTGGATGTTCAGTCTCGCGATAAGGAATTCAACGACGGATCGAACGAAAACCGCACCACGATTTTCGACCTGTATTGCATCGATTCCGCTGGGCGACGGTTCATCATCGAAGTGCAAATTTTAAGCCAGAAAAATGTAGTGAACCGCGCAATCTATTACGCTTCGCAGACGATTGTTGCTCAGGGGGAACGTGGCAAGGCCTATAATTATGAATTGAGTCCAATCATTACGGTGGTAATCATGGAATTCAACATCTTTGATGACGACCGCTATATTCGTCGTGCAAAGCTTCGTGAAGTGAACGGCAGCTGCATTAGCGACACGCTCTGTTTTGCATTTGTAGAATTGCTCAAGTTTAAGAAGCCGCTGGACGAGCTTGAAACCGTGCTTGACAAGGGGCTATACGCGCTCAAGAACATGAAAAACTTGACGCAGATGCCCAAGCAGTATGCTAAGTCGGCATTCGAGCTCTTGTTTCCTGTTGCCGAAATGGCTAAATTATCGAAAGAGGAACAGAAGATGATTGACGAAGCACAGAAAGCCAAATGGGATGCCTACGCCATCGAACAGTTTGCCATTGAAACCGGTTTGCAAAAAGGCATGGAAAAGGGTTTGGAAAAGGCAGCTCGCGAAATCGCTAAAAAGTTGAAGGCTAGGAATCGACCGATTAGCGAAATTGTTGAGGATACAGGCCTTTCGGAAGAGGAAATCAAAGCCTTGTAATCTTTATTAAAAAATTCCATACTGTCAAAAGCCTGTTCGAAACATGTTTCGTCGTGATTTCGAACGGGCCTTTTTGTTACTTGAATGACCGAGCGTGGTCGCTGACGCCGTAGGCGTCAACGCTGAGCTGTTGCTCCCTATCTCCATTACCAAAATGTCAATGATAAAAAATGGCAGAAATAGGGAATTTGGCAAAAGAAAATCTAAATTTCAAAGTGGAAAAATCTTGCAATCATGCAAGGGAAGTTATGGGATGATGATTATGAGTTTAAAGCAGAATGCTTTAGCAACTGTTTTTGGCTATGGAGCTGCTGCCCTAGCCGTATTCATCTAAAAGATCCTCCTAAACCACACACCCTAATGATGCCGCAAGGCATTGTTACGCCTCGGAGCGAGTGCTCCGAGGTGTTTTTGTATTATAAATAAACTTGACGAAGTCGTGTTAAAAATGTATGATTTATGTAGTTTTTGAGGGATGCTTGAAACATAACAAAGGAATTTTATATGAAAAATATATATCGTGTGGTTTCTGCACTATTATTTGCTGCTTCAACATCGTTTGCAGGAATGGTATACAATATCTCAGTCTTCCCTAAAGATGGTGAAGAACTTTTGCTAAAGGATGGCGAAGGCATAAATGGTACCATTGATGGGACTGAAAGGAAGGTCAGAATTTTAGTTGCCAAAGATGCCAAGATTACTCTTGAAAACGCGCAAGTTCTTGGTGTGAA